>VFZS01000063.1 GCA_016871095.1 Acidobacteriota bacterium | reverse complement strand
GAGGGACTCCTTCCACGGGCTCATTCGCTCAAGGGGCACGCCGATGGCTGGCCGACGGCTACAGATCGTCGGGCGTCAGGCCCGTCTTCCTGGCCAGAACCTTCATGGCCGTGGGCCCAAGGGTGACTCTGTCATGGTAGGCACACAGCACGTCGGGCCAGCCAGGGCGCGCCAGGATGCGGTGGGAGGTGCCGCGTTGCCGCTTGATGGTCCACCCGATGCGGAGCAATGCACCCAGGGCCTGCTTCGCCTTTGTCGAGGGCCAATCGCGAGCTGGTGTCTTAGGCGGCAATGAAGGACACGTTCATCGGGCCCGGCACCGCTTCACCGTGTTCCAAGCGGTCGGCGATCAGCCGCAGCGCCAGCGCCTGCACGGCCGCCGTTGCCTGCCTCCTAGTGCGCCCGTACGCCGTCACGCCCGGGAGGGCCGGGATGTCCGCCAGCCAGCGGCCATCCTCTTCTCGGTAGTACACGATGCCCAACGAGAATCCCGTCGGACCCTTCGCCATGACTCCATCATGCCACCAATCCGGGCTGGCAGAAAGAGGCAATCCGCTTTGGGCCGGCAGCCTCGTTATGTGCGGGCGCCTGGTGGCTTGACCCGCCGCCGGAAGCGGTATCGCCTCTACTGCGGCGCCGCATGAATTTCCCGCCATGGTGTGGCTGGGCAGCCCCCGTGAAGCCGGTCCTACCGCAGCGTCTGCCGGTAGACGCCCGTGGTGGCGTCGATCAGTATAGAGTACTCGCTGGTGCCTACCGAATCCCCCCAGATCACCCGCCAATTCGGGTAAGGAAAGCGCTCGGTCCGCTCCAGCAGGAAGTTGATGGGCATGTCGGGGTGTTTGCGAGCGTAGGCCGCCCCGCGCTTCAACGCCGTCTCCAGCGCCGTCGTGGCATCCAACTTGAAGGCCAGGATGGAGAAGGGCAGGCCCTGCCGCCCGGTCCAGCTCTCCTCCGGGCCTTCGAACACCCCCCTGCGCAGGTTGCCCGGCCCCTGGATCACGGAGTAGGTGAAGGTCTTGGCCAGCCGGCGCTGCGGCGAGACGAAGGTGGCCTGCCAGCCGTCGGCCTTGCCCTTCACGGTGCGGTATTCCTCCAGCGTGATGTTGGAGAGCCGCAGCGGCTGGGCGTCCAGCGCCCAACTACGCGCCGCCCCGTACATCTGGCGGAAGGCGTACTGCGAGGACACCGGCTCGGGCGGCGGGGCAGGCTCCTTGGGCTTATCCGCCGCCGGCTTGGGCGGCTCACTGGCGCACCCCGCCAGCAGCATCAGCCACGGGAGACACCCCCAGAAACGGCGCAGGCGAAACATGACGAACTTCTATTCTACCGAAGCCGCCGCTTCACAGCGTCCGCGTCACCTTGGTGAGGGTGCGCGGGCGGTCCGGATCCAGGCCCTTTTCCTGGGCCAGGCAGGCGGCAAATAACTGTGCGGGGATGATGTAGGGGATCGGAGTGTAAAGCTCTTCCGGGACGGTCCCGCGGCGGCTCAGCCGCGCCGGGATGGTGACGCATCTCCCCTCCTGGCGCCGCGCCTCGCGGTTTCCGGAGTCGGTGATGAGCAGCGTTTCGGCCTTCAGGTGACGCAGCTTCTCCAGCGTCTCGCGCATGGCCGGCCAGGTGACGCCGCCGGGCGCGAACATGAACACTGGAAACGCCGCCTCCACCATGGCGATGGGGCCGTGCAGGAAATCCGCCGAGGAGAAGCGCTCCGCCACCACATAGCAGGTCTCCATGAGCTTGAGGGCGAACTCGAAGGCGTTGGCGTAGTTCAGGCCGCGCCCCACCACCACGGTCTCGCGCATGAAGCGGTAGCGCCCCGCCGAGGCGGCGATGGCCGGCTCCAGATCGAGGGCCGCCTGGGTCCACTCGGGCAGCCGCGCCAGATCGTCCAGCCGGATGCGGGCCCCGAGCGCGTAGGCCAGCAGGTAGAGCACCAGCAACTGGCCGGTATAGGTCTTGGTGGCGGCCACGCTGCGCTCCTTGCCCGCGCGCACCAGGAAGACGTGCTCGGCCAGTGCGGCCAGCGCGCCGCGGGACTCGTTGGTGATGCCCACGGTCAAGGCGCCCTGCTCGCGCGCGCGCTCCAGCACCAGATTGGTGTCGGTGGATTCGCCCGATTGCGAGATGGCCACCACCAGCGCGTCGCTAAGGTCCACCTTGGCGCGGTAGAGACTGAAGATGGAGGGCGCGGCCAGCGAGACCGGGATGCCCGTGGTGATCTCCAGCAGGTAGCGGCCGAACTGCGCCGCGTTGTCGGAGGTCCCCCGCGCGGCCAGCGCCACCAGGCGCGGGCGGCGCTTCTCCAGTCGCCGGCGGAACCGTTCGATGCGCCGGACCTCCGCGCGCAGCGTGCGTTCCAGGGCTTCCGGCTGCTGTCGGATTTCCTCCCGCATCTTCGACATCGCCGCCAGCATAGCAGGAAGCGCGCCGCTACAGGGGGATGCGCAGGCGCGACTCGGTCCCCAGGTACAGGCGCGGCGAAACCCGTAACCGAGCCGCGAGCGTGAGCGAGCGGTCGGGCCGGGCCTTTCCCGCACCGCGCTACAACGGGATGCGCAGGCGCGACTCGGTCCCCAGGTACAGGCGCGGCGTGGCCCCCGCGGGAGGCGGGTTGAGCAGCTTGGGCTTCAGCAGCACCAGCACCTCGGTGGAACTGCTGGTCCGGTGGTTCTGCCGGAACACGCGGCCCACCAGCGGCAGGCTGGAAAGCACCGGGATTCCAGATTCGCTCCGCACCTCGGAGGAGTCCACCAGCCCAGCCACCACTCCCCATTGGCCTTCCCGCAGCCGCACCTTGGATTGCAGTTTCCGGTTCGAGATCACCGGGATGCCGTTGTAGGCCGGCCCGGCCAGCACCTTGAACTCGGCTTCCAGCTCCAGCGACACCTCCTCCAGCCCGTGCACCCGAGGCGTCACCTTCAGCACCAGGCCCAGATCCTCGAAGCTGAACGACGGCGGCATCATGTAGCCCGAGTAGCCGCCGCCCATGAACGCGCCGCTGGTCACCGGGTACTTGTCGCCCACGTGGAAGCTCGCCGCGGAGCCGTCCAGCGCCCGCACCTCGGTCTTCATCAGCGTGCGGGCGTCAGAGCGGTCGGCGTTGGCGAAAGCGCGGGCATCCGCCAGCCCGAAGCCCATCAGCGTTTTCCCGCCGCCGAAGACCAGCATGCGCACGAAGTCCGCCCCCACCGAGGGCCGGGAGTTAAAGGCGCCGCCCAGGTAGGCGATGGGGAACTCCGTGGGCAGGCTCACGCCGTAGCTCAGCATGGTGGTGCGGTCCACCTCGATCAGTTCAAGCTCGATGGCCACCTGGGCGCGGCGGCTGGCGAGTTGCTTGAACAGCGCGTGCGCGGGCAGCACCTTCGAGACGCGGTCCTTCATGTAGACCATGCGGCGCTCCGAATCCACCACCAGCCGGAGGATCTCCATGGTCTGCTGGATGGTGCGCGCCAGCTCCTGTGCCTCCTGCACGCTGACCGGATCGGGGATGGGAACGCCCAGAGCCACGGTAGGCTCGACCTCGGCGCGCTTCTGCGGCGTATCGCGGGACACCAGGAAGAGCCGCTCGCTCACCGGGACGACGAAGGTCCCGGTGGCAGCCTCCAGTTGATGGAGCGCCTCATCGTAGCTGACCTCTTCGAGCCGCACGCGTCCGGCTGGTCCCGGGGGCAGATCCGCGTCAAAAACGACCTCCAGGCGGAAGGCCTCGGCGGCCTTCTGGAACAGCGTCCTTGCGTCACCGTCGAGATCGAGGCTGCGGCGACCGGGCGCGCCCTGAAGCCGTGGTGGAGGCTTCAGCCTTTCGATGTCCGAGAGCTCCTGGCGGCTCAGCGGGGCGACAACCGGAGCGTACGGCTCGACCGTCCCCAGGGCGGTGAGCAGCCACACACCGACACTCCAAAGGCTCAAGGCAGCCACTCAGATGGGTTGACGCTCGGCCCGGCCTGGGCGTGCAGGCGGCGGCTGGAATATTGCCACCGCTGTTGCGTTCTGAGGCAACTCGCAGGACTCAGGTCGAAGGAGGCGGCAGCGCTGGCGGTGCAACCGCAGCGGTCTCTTTAGGCGAGTGAAGAAGGCAAGAACGGAGCCGGCTGGAAGGGCCGGGCGGCAGGCCGGAAGGCCTCCTCCACGGGGTCTGGTAGACTGAGGGGCAATGCGGTGGCTGCTCTCGATGGCGCTGCTGGCGGCCGGCGCGCGCGCCGATTCGGTGCTGGTGCTGCCTTTCGCCAACCTGACGGCGGCAAGCGACCTGGACTGGATCGGGGTGAGCGTCTCGCAGGAGATCATAGAAGCGCTGACGGCGCAGGGGATACGGGTGCTGGACGCGGACGAGCGGGAGGAGGCGTACCGCCGATTGTCGCTGCGGCCCTACGCGCGGCTCACCCGGGCGTCGGTGATCAAGATGGCCGAAGCCGTGGACGCGTCCCAGGTCCTGTACGGCGAATTCGAGCTTATCCCTGGGGAGAATCCGGAGGTCTCGCGCGGCACGCTGCGGATGTCGGCGCGGCTGCTGGACGTCCACCAGATGCAGCGGGGGCCGGAGATCAGCGAAGCGGGTGCGGCCGAGGAGCTGGCGCGAGTGCAGACCCGGCTGGCCTGGCGGGCGCTGCATTCCCTCACGCCGCCCACCACGCCGCCGCTGGAGGAGTTCACCCAGGCCCGGCCAGCGGTGGCGGTGAACGCCATAGAGAGCTACATACGCGGCCTGCTGGCGGCCACGGAGGAACAGAGGCACCGCCTGTTCACACAGGCGGCGCGGCTGGATCCGAGCTACTCGCCGCCCTGCTTCCAGTTGGGGCGGCTGCACTGGGAGAAGAAGGACCATCGCCTGGCGGCCGAGTGGCTGACGCGGGTGCAGCCCAGCGACCCGCACTACCTGGAGGCCAGTTTTCTGCTGGGCGTGTGCCGTTACTACATGGCCGACTATGATGGGGCCGAGCAGGCCTTCGCAGTGGTGACCGGCGCGCTGCCGCTGATTGAGGCGGTCAACAACCTGGGCGCGGCCCAGTCACGGCGCAACCTGCCGGCGGCCCTGGAGAGTTTTCGTAAGGCCCTCGAAGCGGATCCCGCCGATCCGGACTATCACTTCAACACCGGCTTCGCGCTGTGGAAGGCGGGGCGGTTCACCGCGGCGGCCGACCGGTTCCGCGCCGTGCTGGACCGCAATCCGGAGGATACGCTGGCTACGCTGATGCTGGGCCGCTGCCTGAAGGAGGCGGGGCCACGTCCAGGGGACCCCCGGAGCCAAGGCCTGGAGCGGCTCAAGCTCAATTACGAGGAGCGCGCCTATCGCGAGTTGAAGGCGGCGCTGGCAAAAGAGGCGCCCAGGGACAATCCGCTACAATAGGGGTTGCCGCAATTCCGCTGGATCCTGGCCCTGGGCCTGGCCGCTGTGTGCGCCGCCCAGGACAAACAACCACCCCCCGCGAAGCCGGCGCCCCCGCAGGCGCAGCCCGCCCGGCCGCGGCTGGAGGCGGCGGCGCGGCGCAACGAGAACGTCCAGGTCAACCGCATCGACAACGATGCCATCAAGGAAGCCAACATACGGCTTGGCAACAATGTGACCGTAGTGGCGGAGGCTCCCGTCGAAGTGAGCTACTACGCTACCGAGCACGGGCGGCCGGCGGGGGAATCGCCCTTCCTGCGCGCTGGAGCGGCGGCGCGAGGGTGGCACGGCGAGCTGTACGAGTGGCACCAGAACAGCGTGTTCAATGCCCGCACATTTTTCCAGGTGGGGGACGTGAAGCCCTCACGGCGCAACAGTTATGGCGGGCGGCTGGCGGGGGCGGTCCCGAAGGTGGGATGGTTCAGCGTCAACGCGTCGCAGCGCAAGATCCGGGGCATGGTCAACGGCAACGTGCTGGCCCCGCTGGCGAACGAGCGCACGCCGCTGGCCAGCGATCCGGCGGTGCGCGCCTTGGTGGGGCGATTCCTGGCCGCTTACCCGGCGGAGCTGCCCAACCGCACCGACTTCGACCCGCGCGCGCTGAATATCAACGCACCGCAGCGCATCGACGAGACGGACGCCGACGCCCGGCTGGACCGGGAGTTGGGCGGCGAGGACCGCCTCTCGGCCTTCTACTCGCTCAGCCGGCAGAGAGTGGACGCCTTCCAGTTGGTGGCGGGCCAGAACCCGGACAACGAGATCCACTCGCAGCGAGCGCGGCTGACGTGGCGGCGCGCGGTTTCCTCCGCCACGGACGTGGCCGCGGGTCTCACCTTCCAGCGCGTGAAGTCGGTGCTGCGGGCGGAACCGAACGCGGTGGGGCCGCGCGTGCGCATGGGCTACCAGATCGAG
This sequence comes from Acidobacteriota bacterium, assembly GCA_016871095.1. GTDB lineage: Bacteria > Acidobacteriota > Terriglobia > Bryobacterales > Bryobacteraceae > VFZS01. The sequence goes on along the minus strand of VFZS01000063.1, from coordinate 7,360 downwards.
GAACTCGGCCCCGACAGCATGTTCCCCATCGACCGGGCGCAGAACACCTTTCGCGGGGGCTTCCTGCTGAGGCAGTCGCGGGGCGGCGGCCGCCACGTGCTCACGCTGGGCGGCGATCTCACCCGCCTCCAGCTCAACGGCATCGAGAGCAACAACCAGCGCGGCTTGTTCATGTTCACGAGCAACTTCGGACGGACCGCGCTGGAGAACCTCCGGCTGGGGACGCCGTCCCTCTACGAGGGCACCATCGGGGAGCTGGCGCGGGGGTTCCGCAACTGGATGTTCAACGCCTTCTTCGGCGACAAGTGGAAGGTCGCGCCGCGGTTCGAGATTTACTTCGGCCTGCGCTACAGCGCGGACACCACACCGGTGGAGGTCAACCGGCTCAACCAGATCCCCTACGGGTGCGACTGCAACAACTTGAGCCCGCGGTTCTCAATGGCGTGGCAGATGCCGGCGGCCTGGGTGATGCGCAGCGGATATACGGTCTCCTTCGGGCAGATCCCCGCGGTGACCTACCAGCAGGTGCGCAACAACACGCCGCTGGTGCACTACATCCAGGTGCAGAACCCGGACCTGCTGGATCCGTTGCGGGGGATCAACCGGAACCACCCGAATGTGCGCACCTCACCCACGGTCCTGTCGCCGGATCTGACTTCGCCCTACTCGCACCAGTACAACTTCAGCCTGGAGCGGCGGCTGGCGGGCCAGTACCTGATGCGGCTGGGCTACGTGGGCAGCCGCACCATCAAGCTGCTGCATCCGTACATTCTCAACCGGGCCGATCCGGTCCCGGGGATTCCCCTGACCACCGCGACGGTGGACCAGCGGCGGCCCGATCCGCGCTACTACGAGGTCAAGTACATCGGGAATGGGGGCGTGGCCTATCTGGATGCCGCGCAGGCCACGCTGGAGCTGCCGATGCGGCGGGGAGTGGGCGCCAGCGTGAGCTACACCTTCGGCAAAGCCATCGACCAGGGCGCCGACTACACCTCGACGGGGGCGAACCAGGACCTGTCGCGGGGGCGCAGCCAGTGGCATTACGAGAACCTGGCGGACCGGAAGGGGCTGAGCAACTTCGACTCGACGCACGCGCTGCTGCTGTCTTACTACTGGGACTTGCCCAGCCCGCGCAACGGCCCGCGGGCGCTGGCCTGGCTGGGGCAGGGCTGGCAGATCTCAGGCGCAACCCTGCTGAAATCGGGGACGCCGCTGACGCTGTACGTCGGCTCAGATGCCCCCGGCTACGGTAACGTGGATGGCGGTTCGGCGGACCGGCCCAATATAGTGGATCCGTCCATCCTGGGGGCTACCATCTCGCATCCGGACACCGCGCCGCTGATCCTGCGGCGGGACCGGTTTGCCTACATCGTGCCGGGAGAGCCGCGGGGCAACCTGGGGCGGGGCACCTTCCGCAAGGACGGCATCGCCAACTTCAACGCCGCGGCGAGCAGGCAGTGGCGCTGGGGCGGGCGCGGCGAGCGCACCGTCCTGCTGCGCGCGGAAGCGTACAACCTCACCAATCACGCGCAGTTCGACGAGCCGCAGCGGAACCTGTCGGCGCCGCCCTTCGGCAAGATCACCAACACGCTCAACGACGGGCGGGTGCTACAGGTGGGCTTGCGGCTGGTTCTGTAGGGGAGCGGACAGGGGAAACCGCCTCCCTCACTCAGAGGAGGGTCGGCGCGCGTTTGTGCCATCCGGTCACCTGCTGGAAGGTATGGGCCAGGGCGAGCAAACGGCCCTCGCCGAAGCGGGGTCCCGCAAGCTGCAAGCCGACCGGCAAGCCCTCGCGCGTGAAACCGCAGGGGATGGAGGCCGCCGGGATCCCGTAGACGTTGAACGGCATGGCGTTTCTGAGGTAGATGAGATCCGGCGTGCGCACGCTGCCCAGGGCGAAGGGCGGAAGCGGACAGGCCGGCGTGGCGATCACATCCACGTGTTCGAAGACCCGGGCGATCTCCCGCCGCAGCCGGAGCATGTGCCGCAGCGCCACGGCGTAGGCCACCAGCGAGACTTTCTCTCCCTCGCGGATCTCATGCAGGGTGTGAGGATGGTAGCGGGAAGCGGACTCGGCCAGCCGGGGCTGATGGTAAGCCAGAGCCTCGGCGCGGATGACGGGCATGGGTGGGATCTCGGGCAGCGTGACGTCGCGGACCTCGCGCACCAGCTTGCCGATCTCCCTGATGGCGCTCCCGACGATGGCGCCGATCTCCGGGTCGATGCGGTCGAAGAAGCCGGCCCGGGCCACGCCCACGCGGAAGCCGCGCACGGATTGGCCCAGCGCGGCGCTGTGATCGAAGCGGGGCGCCTGGATGCTGGAAAGATCTTGGGGATCGTAGCCCGCGATGGCGTCGAGCACCACAGCAGCGTCGGCGGCGGTGCGGCACATAGGCCCGACGTGGTCCATGGACCAGGCCAGGGGGAGCACGCCGCGCGTGCTCACCAGACCGTAGGTGGGCTTCAGGCCGACGATGCCGCACAAGGCGGCGGGGAGGCGGATGGAACCGCCGGTGTCCGAGCCCAGCGCCGCGAAACACAGCCGCGCGGCGACCGCCACCGCCGAGCCGCCGGACGAACCACCCGGCATGCGATCGAGTTTCCAGGGGTTCTTCACCGGCCCGAAGTGGCTGGTTTCGGAAGTGAAGTTGTAGGCAAACTCGTCCATGTTGAGCTTGCCGAGAAGAACAGCGCCGGCCGCCTTGAGACGCCGCACTACCTCGGCGTCTTCGGCGGGCACCCGGTCGGCCAGCAACGCGCTGGCGGCGGTGGTGCGCACACCGGCGGTATCGATCAGGTCCTTGAGGGCGACCGGAATGCCGTGGAGAGGCCCGCGGGGGCGGCCGCGGCGCAGCTCCGCGTCGAGTTGGCGCGCCTGCTCCAGGGCCTGCTCCGCGGTCACGGTGATGAAGGCGTTGAGGACGGGGTTCAGTTTCTCGATGCGGCGCAGACAGGCCTGGGTCAAATCGAGGGCGGGGACCCGCCGCCGCTGGAGGAGCAGCACGGCCTCGCGCACGCTAAGGGCGGTGAGGTCGTCAGGTGCGGGCGGGTCCGGAGAGAAAGCGGAGCCTGCGGCGGCGCCCAGGAAGGCACGTCGATCCATGGAAGTATCTTAGCCTCCCGGGGGCCGGGGGCCTCAGAGGAAATTAGGGCGAGAGCCACGCCCCGCGAATCCGACTACTTCTACAGGAGTTCTTTAGCGGTGCGGGTAGGCAGGCTGGGCGCAGTAGTCTGGGTGCTGCCGCTGTGGGCAGCGGCGCAGAGCACGGTGCTTCAGATCCGCGTAGTGGAGGGCGAAGGGGTTACCCATGCGCTGGGCGCCCGCGCCGCGAAGTTCTTTGTTGTCAAGATCACGGATGACCTGGGCAAGCCGGTGACTGGCGCCCTGGTCAGCTTCCGGCTGCCCGAAGAAGGCCCGGGCGGGCTGTTCGCCAACGGCCTGCGCACCGAAGTGGTGACCACTGGCCCGGAGGGCATCGCGAGCGCTCCCCCGGTACGCTGGAACCGGCTGCCGGGCGCCTTCGAGCTGCGAGTGGTGGCGGCGAAGGCCGAGTCGCGAGCCGGAACGGTGGCGCCGTTGTACCTGTCCCCGGAAGGACGTTCCGCGGAGAGCTCCTCCGTCGGGCGGGCGGTAATCGCCGTGCCCGTCCAGACCGGGATGCGCAAGAGGTGGCTGGTGCTGGGCCTGGTGGCGGCGACCGCCGCGGGGGTGGGCTTCTCGACAGGATGGGTCAAGAGGGCGCCCCAGGAGGCGGCGAAGGGGCCAGAGCCGCCGCGCATCGGGCCGCCGGTCATCAGCATCGGGAGGCCCTGAATGCGACGCTGCACGGCGCTGGCGGTGGTGTGGGCGGCGCTGCCGCTGGCTGACGGAGCTGTGAAAAAGTCGCCGGCGCAAGCTGAAGCTTACGCCACTGGCGGTGTCCGGCTGGCGACGCCGAGGGCAGGCTGCCTGCTCGACCGTACGGGGCGGATTCGATGGGTGCTGGGTTTGCCTGGCAGCTTTCTACTGAGCGCGCCGTCGGGCTCCGGGGTCCTAGCCGCGGGCTGCGGCGAGGGCTTCGCCGTGGTGAAGACCGCGGACTCGCTGGAGTGGCTCGACGCGGCCGGTCAGCCCGTTCGAAGCTGGCCAGCGCCGCCGGGCCAGGCCCTGTTTGGGCTGGCGGCAGACCGCGCCGAGGCGGTGGTGTACCTTCCGGAAACTGGGCAGTGGTTTTTGGCTACGGAAGGCCATCTGCGCCCGCTGCCTGTGACTCTTGGCGGCGCCGAGGCGCTTGCCGTGGCCCTGGGCGGTGACGGTTCGGTGGCCGCGGTGGTGCGAAGGCTCGGGCGGCTGTGGGCGGTGCGGTTCGCTCCGGACGGCTACATCAGGGAGGAGCGCGAGCTTGCCGAGGCCGTGGCGCCGATCCTGATACGGGAGGATGGCGCCCTGGTGTGGGGCGACGGGGAGGGCATCGTCATCGAGGCTGGGAGCGGCGCGCGGCGGCGCGTGGCTTTGCCGGCGGCTCCAGCCGAGCTCGCGGCCACGGGGGAACGGGGTATCCGGGTGAGGCTGGCCACCGGGCAGGGGCAGCTTTTCGTGCGGCTCGATGAAGGGCGCGACGAAATCTGCCGCCTGCCGGAGGCGGGGCAATGACCGGGCGCGCGCTGGCCTGCCTGCTGGCGGGGCCGCTGTGCGTGCTGGCGCAACTGAGGCTGTATGTGCGGGAGGGCTCCGCGGAGCGGTTGATCGCGGGAACGTGCGACCTGGGGAAGGTGGAGACGGGGGCGAGGCGAGAATTGGGCTTGCGGGTCCGCAATTCCGGTTTGGCGGCAGTGCGCCTGGAAGCCCTTTCGGTGGCGGGAGTTGGCTTCGCCGTGCTGAGTAACGTACAGCTCCCGCGGGCCCTGGAGGCCGGCGCCGCTTTGGATTTCGCAGTGTGGTTCCAGCCGCGGGCGCCCGGGGACTACAGCGCGGTCCTCTCGGTGAATACCCAGTCGTTTCTGCTGCGCGCCGTAGCGGCGCCCGGACCCGTGGTGTGGCTGGAGCAGGGCGACCGGCGCGAGGCGCTCGACTCCGAGACGCCAGTCGGGTTCAGCGGCGTCGAGCAGGGCACGGCGGGGCGGCGGCGCTTCTGGATCGAGAACCCCCACTCGGTGGGGCTGGAGGCGGCGGTGAGCGTCCAGGGCGCCTCGTTCCGGGGGCCGGTGGGGCTGGCCTCGCCGGTGGCGCTCGGGCCCGGGGAGTCCGCAACCTTCGAAGTGGTTTTCGAGCCGAGCCAGGCTGGAGCGCAGACGGGGCTGCTGGAGGTCAATCAGAGGGCGTTCCGGCTGCAAGGAACCGGCGTGGCGCCGCCGTTTCCGCGGCCGAGCATCCTGCTCGACCCGCCGGAGGCAGCCAGCGGCCGGAATGTGCGGATTGTGATCCGCCTGGATTCCACGGCCCGGGCGGGAGGCAGCGGCGAGGCGCGGATCAGCTTCGAACCCGCGTTGCCTCACCTTCCGGATGACCCGGCCATCGGGTTCAGCGCCGGAGCCAGCCGCCGGGCGGCGTTCGCGGTGGCTGCGGGTCAAGACATCGGCCTCTTCAACCAGCTTCAGGAGATTGGGCTTCAGACCGGCACGACGGCTGGCCGGATCACCATCACGGCGCTTCTGGGCGAGCATCGAGAGCAAGCGATCCTGGACATACGGCCCCTGACCGTGGTGATCGATTCGCTGAAGGCCACGCGCGGCAGCTTCAACCTGGAAGTGAGCGTCAGCGGCTTCGACAACACCCGCTCGGTGGGGCAGGTCGCCTTCTCGTTCTTCGATACGGCCGGCCAGATCCTGGCTCCAGGCCGCATCGCGATCGACGCGGCCGGCGAGTTCAGACGATACTTTGAATCGTCGAGCCTGGGCGGAGTATTCGCACTGCGCGCCGGCTTCCCGGTGACCGGCGAAGTCTCCGCCGTGGCCGCCGTGGAGGTCGAGATCACCAACTCGGCCGGCGTGACGCGCAGCGAGCGGGTGGCCCTGCGGCCTTAGCAGCCCGACAAGCTGAAGCTCGTCGCCACGGGCGATAATGGGAGCGTGCCGCCAGTCGCACTGACCATAGCGGGCTCGGACCCCAGCGGCGGGGCCGGGCTTCAGGCCGATCTCAAGACATTCCACCAGTTCGGGGTGTATGGGGAAGCGGTGGTGACGCTGCTGACAGTGCAGAACACGCTGGCCGTGCGGCGCGTGGAGTGCCTGCCCGCGGAACTGGTAATGGAGCAGTTGCAGGCCGTGCTTGAGGACATCCCGCCGCGGGCGGCCAAGACCGGGGCGCTGGGCAATCGCGCGATCGTCGAGGCGGTGGCCGCGGCCGCCGCGGGCTTCCGGTTCCCGCTGGTGGTGGACCCGGTGATGGTGAGCAAGCACGGAGCGCTGCTGGTGGCCGAGGAGGCCCGTGAAGTGATCGTGCGCCAGTTGCTGCCGCGGGCGTTTCTGGTCACGCCAAACCTGCACGAGGCGGCGGCGCTGGCGGGCCTGGCGATCCGGGATCTGGCGGATATGCGAAGGGCGGCCGAGCGGATTCGCGAGCTGGGGGCCGGGGCGGTCCTGATTAAAGGGGGCCACCTGGAGGGCGCGGCTACGGATGTGCTATTGGCGGAGGGCCGCTTCCACGAGTACCCGGCGGAGAGGATCGTGACCCGGCACACGCACGGCACGGGGTGCACGTATTCGGCGGCCATCACCGCGGGTCTGGCGCTGGGCCTGGAGCTGCCCGAGGCGGTGGGCCGCGCTAAGACCTTCATTACCGCGGCGATACGCTCCGCGCCGGGGCTGGGAGGAGGCGCCGGGCCGGTCAGCCATTTCCAGGAACTTCGCACGGCGACTCTATTCCCCGTAGAATCAGGGAGCTGAGGGGAGATTCGCACCTGGGCAGATTCGCACTTGCTTTCCCGGGTTGGTTTTGGGGTATACTTACAGTTAGATGAAAGCAAGTAGCGGCCTGAAGCGGCTCTCGACCCTCGCCCTCCGTCAGCGGAGGGAGGGCTTGGCCAAGCGCCTGCCCCCGGTGGAAGAGACCCTGCGGGGTTCCCTGGTGGAACGCTACCTGACCTGTGGAAATCCTGCCTGCAAGTGCGCGCGCGGCCAGCGGCACGGACCGGTGTGGTATCTGACGGTCACCTTGGGCCCCGGGCGCACTACCGGCGGCATCTTGGCCGCCGAGCAATTGGACCAAGTGCGCGGTTGGATCGGCAACTACCACCAGGTGAAGGAACATCTGGAAGCGATCTCCACCATCAACCGCGAGCTGTTACGGCGGGCGCGTCGGCCCGCCCGGAACAGATAACCCATGGGACGCCGCGGCAGGACGGGGCTGGTCGGGCCTCTCTTACATCTATAAGAATGAAAG
>VFZS01000062.1 GCA_016871095.1 Acidobacteriota bacterium | reverse complement strand
TGCATGGCGCTCGAGTCGGCCCGCAAGGGATAGTAAGGAACGTCCCGGCGCCTCGCGCGGAGGCAGGCGGTGGTGCAGTGCGAGAGCTTCAGGGGGCGGTGACGGTGTCGGCGCCCGGAAGCGCCGGCTCCTGGCACGCCGCTGGTGGCTGGGGTTTCACGCCTTTCTGGAGCTGATCGACCCGGACCGCCAGCGGCCGCCAGCGGTACCGCCAGGAACCGCGCGTGCAGATGAGCAACTGGCCGCAGCGCGCCAGGCGGTGAGCGGCACGGGCATCCTGCTCCGCCACGGAGGGCCAGAGTTGACCGAGCGTGAGGGAGTTGCAGGCGGGCCTCTGCTCGGCCGAGAGCAGGAATCCCGTGGCGGCTAGCAGCAGCGCCAGGCAAGAGCGGTTGAGCGTCGGCATCCGGGTTTCACCGTACCCCACTGGGCACAGTCCCATTGTGCTGCGTCCACCCGGGGCACACCCAAGGGACGCCGGTACCGGAACCCTGGGCGTCCAGTCCTGGGAGTAACGGGGCAGTTTCGTGGCAGGGGCCAGCTTCTTGCCGAGACCATGGGGACAAGGCCGCCAGGCGCTCTGGATAACTCGCCTGGAGTCATTCACTTAAGGCGTAGGTGCGATGGCAGACCGCGTGCGGTGACCCTGGCAGTCGGTAATGATTCTCAACGTTGCCGCCGAGCCCACGCCAGGAACGCAGAAGGCCGCCACTCTGCTGATCCTGCTGGGCGAACAGGCCAGCGCCGAGATCCTCAAGCACCTGGACGAAGACGAGATCCAGTTGGTCAGCCGCGAGGTGGCGCGCATCTCCTCGATCGGCTCTGAGCAGGCGGAGGGCCTGCTCGAAGAATTCTACGACATGACCCTGGCCCGGGAGTATGTGCTCAAGGGCGGGGTGGATTACGCTCGCAAGCTGCTGGTGAGCGCCTTCGGGCCAGACTCGGCCCAGAGGCTGCTGGACCGGCTGATGAAGACCCTGGGCAGCGAGCTGGTCAGCTTCGACGAGTTGCAGAAAGCCGACCCTCAGCAGTTGGCCAAGTTCATACACAACGAACACCCCCAGATGGTGGCCCTGATTCTCTCGCACCTGAATGCGTCGCAGGCGGCCGCTCTGCTGATTTCGCTTCCGGCGGAGATCCGCGCCGACGTGGCGCTGCGCATGGCCAACCTGGACCGGATCTCCCCGGACATCATCAGCAAGATCGCCGGGATCATCGGCCAGAAGCTGAAGGCGCTGGGTGAGTTCAGCCGCGAGTCCTACGGCGGGGTCCGGGCCGTGTCGGAGATGTTTAACCGCATGGACTCGGGCAACAGCAAGGAGATCCTGGACAAGATCGAGGGGCAGGCGGCCGACCTGGCGGAGACCATCCGCCATCTGATGTTCGTCTTCGAGGACATGCTGCTGATCGACCAGAACGCCATCAAGGAAGTGCTGGCGCGGATCGACCGCAAGCTCCTGACGGTGGCGATGAAAGGCACCAGCGACGAACTGCGGAGGCACTTCTTGCAGTGCATGTCGCAGCGCGGCGCGGAGATGTTGCAGGAGGACATCGAGGCCCTGGGGCCGGTCAAAGTCAAGGAAGTGGACGCGGCGCAGCAGCAGATCATCGCGGTGGTGCGGCAACTGGAGGCCGAGGGCGTGATCAACCTGAGGGGCACGGTGGGCGAGCAGTATGTCGTGTAGGGTCCTCAGCGAGGAAACGCCCCGCCCGGTCCGGTCGATGCTGTGGCCCGCGGTGGGGCCGGGCGGGTCGCTGGGACCGCCGGACCAGCAGGGCGGGGGCGGGATGCCGGACACCGTGGCGGCCCAGTTCCAGGCGCGGCTCGCGGAACTGGAGCAGGCGGCGCGGCAGCGGGAGCAGGAGGCCTACGAGAGCGGGGTGCGGGAGGGCCGCACGGTGGGCGCCGAGGAGGCCGCGGAGCGCCTCGAGCCGGTGCTGGAACGATTGAGCCGCTCCGTCGAGGACATCATCGGGCAGCGCCGCCGCTTCCGGCGCGAGGCCGAGGAGGACGTGGTCAAGCTGGCGCTGGCGGTCGGACGGCGCGTCCTGCATCGCGAGTTGAGCGTGGACCCGGAGGCCCTGCTGGGCGTGGTGAAAGCCGCGCTGAAACGGATTGAGGTCCGCGAAATCAACCGCCTGCGGGTACACCCCGCCGATGTTCCCATGATCCAGAAGCATTTCGAGCAGGTCGGAAGGCTGGAGCGGATCGAGGTGCACGGCGATGCGGCCCTCGAGCGTGGCGCGGTGCTGTTCGACACCGCGCGCGGCCACCTGGACGCTTCGCTGGAGACGCAGCTTCAAGAAATCCAGCGGGGCCTCTCCGACCTCATCCAGGGGAGGAGCTAGCGCCCTGTAACCGAGATGCCTTTACAGCCTCAGCAGGACCACTTGCTTACGCGCGTGGCTCGGAATCGGGGTCCGAGCCGCGACCGTCAGGGAGCGGTTGGTCAACGAATCTGTGATACAGGACGCTAGGGTGCAAGAGCGTTTCGAGCTGCCCCGCTATCTGGAAGCCGTGGACCGGTCCGAGCCGTGGCGCTGGGCGGGAACCGTGGTCGAGATCGTGGGCCTGCTGATTGAATCCGAGGGGCCGGCGGCGGCGCTGGGCGATTTCTGCGAGATCCACTGCGCGGACGGACGGCGTGTCCGCACGCAGGTAGTGGGCTTCCGCAACGAGCGGGTGTTGTCGATGCCCTTCGAAGAGACCATCGGGCTGAAGCTCGGCGACCTGATCGTGGCGCGCAGGAACGACGCACGCGTCGAGGTGGGGCCGCAGTTGCTAGGGCGGGTGCTGGACGGCTTCGGCCGGCCCATGGACGAGGGGCCGCCGCTGGAAGCCGAGGCTTTCTACGAGTTGTTCCGGCCGCCCCCGGGCCCGCTGGAGCGCGAGCACATTATCGAGCCGCTGGTGACCGGCATCCGCGCCGTTGACAGTCTGCTGCCCTGCGGCCTGGGGCAGCGGGTGGGTATCTTCGGCGGCAGCGGCGTGGGCAAGAGCACGCTGCTGGGCGCCATGTCGCGCCACAACTTCGCCGACCTGAGCGTGATCGCGCTGATCGGGGAGCGCAACCGCGAGGTGCGGGCCTTCATCGAGCACGAATTGGGACCGGAAGGCCGCCAGCGCTCGGTGGTCGTGGTGGCCACCTCGGACCGCCCGGCCCCGCTGCGCGTGCGCGCCTGCTGGGTGGCGCTGGCCGTCGCGGAGTACTTCCGCGACCAGGGGGCCAACGTGCTGCTGGTCATGGACTCGGTCACGCGCCTGGCCATGGCCCAGCGGGAGATCGGGCTGGCCACGGGCGAGCCCCCCAGCCAGAAGGGCTACACGCCCTCCGTCTTCAACCTGCTACCGCGCATCTTCGAGCGGGCCGGCAAATTCCGGCGCGGCTCCATCACCGGGTTTTTTGCCGTGCTGGTGGAGGGCGACGACATGAACGAGCCTATCGCCGACGCGGTGCGGGCCACCCTGGACGGGCACATCGTGTTGTCGCGACACCTGGCGGCCACCGGTCACTATCCCGCCATCGACGTGCTCAACTCGGTGAGCCGTCTGGCCCCCCAGGTATCCGACCGGAAGCAGTGGGAGGCGGCCCGCAAGCTCCGCGAGGCGCTGGCCACCTACCAGCAGTCGGAGGACCTGATCCAGTTGGGCGCCTACGCCGCGGGCGCCAGTCCGCGGTTGGACGCCGCCATCCGCGCGCGCCCGCAGTTGCTGGAATTCCTGCAGCAAGAGGCCGCGGGCAAATCGCCGCTTCAGGAAACCCGCAGCCGGCTGGAATTTCTGGCTTCGCTGCTGTGAGCCGAGGGTGACATGAAACGCTTTAGTTTCCGCCTTCAGAACGTGTTGAAGTGGCGCCTGCTCCAACTGGAGCTGGCGGAAGAGAAACTGCAAGAGCTGTTCAGCGAAGCGCGCAACCTGGAGGCGCGCCAGATCTCGCTGGCGGAGAGCAAGGCCGCGGCGGAAGGCTCGGTGCTCACGGCCAGGACCGTTGCCGGGCAGGAGCTGGCGGCGCTGGAGGCATACCGGCGCTGGACTGCGGCGCAACAGGAGCGGCTGGCGCGTCAACTGCTCGACTGCCAGGGTCGCATCGCGGCGCAGCGGGAGCAGGTCCGCAAGGCCGAGCAGAATCTGAAGCTGCTGGAGAAGCTGCGGGAACGCCGCCTGGCGGAATGGACGTTCGCTCTCGAGAAGGAGTACGAAGCTCTGGGCGAGGAGGCCTTTTTGGCGCAGTGGCAGCGGGCGTGACAGGCGGCTACCCGCCTGCATCAGCCCTCAGGAAGCGCAGGAACTCCGCCGTGTCACGGGTCAGGCCGGCGAAGGTGGCGAGCACCCGCTCGTCCGCGTCCAGAATGGCGTAGTAGGGGATGGCGATGGTGGCAAAGCGGGTTTCCTGAAGCTGCTGGTTGGCGGCGGAGGCTTCGTCGGTTCCGTCGGTGTATAGCTCCAGCAGAATGAAGTCCTTGAGCGCGGCGGCCACCTCGGGACGCGGGAACAGGTTGGCCTTCATCCAGTGGCAGTTGGTGCAGGCGTAGCCGGTGAAGGCCACCAGCACCCTGCGCTTCTCCCGCCTGGCCCTCTCCAGCGCCTCGGGATACCGGTTCTTCAACCAGCCGGCCTCTCCGGCAACCTGGGCTGCGGGAACGAAAGCGTCCAGCTCCCCCAGCCGGGCGCCAAACATCCCCGGGACCAGGCTCACCGCGAAGATCAGAAACAGCGTGCCGGCCACCAACCGCGTGGTCCCGACGGTCTGCCCGGGCTCACTGCCGTGCAGCCGCAGCCAGCCCAGCAGGTAGCAGCCCGCCATGGCGAACAGCACTACCCAGGCCGCCAGGAACCGCTCCCGCGTCAGCACGCCCCACTGCATCACCTGGTCGATGGCGCTCAGGTACTTCACCATCACCGCCAGGATCACCAGCCCCATGACCACCTTGACGCGCTCCATCCAGCCGCCGCTCCGGGGCAGCCGTTTCAGGTAAGCGGGGAACAGCGCCAGGAAGAAGAACGGCAGCGCCAGGCCGGAGGCGAAGGCCAGCATGCCCAGCAATGGGCGTGTGCCGCCGCTGCTGAGCGAGGCCGCCAGCAACGTACCCATGAACGGCCCCACGCAGGCGAACGCCGCCAGCGTGAAGGTCAGCCCCATCAACAGCGCGCCGGCCATCCCGCCGCCGCGCGAAGCCTGGTCCAGCCGTGTCAGCAGGCTCGCGGGCAGCGTGATCTCGAAGGCGCCCAGCAGGCTCAGCCCGAACAGCAAGAACACCGCCGCGATGAAGGTGTTCACCCACACGCTCGAGCCCAACTGCACCACGCCGAACGGCCCCAGGAGGGCGGTGGCGGCCAGTCCCAGCGCGGTGAACAGGCCGATGATCCCCAGGCAGAACACCAGGGCCTCCAGCAAGCCCTGCCGGCGCACCCCTGCGGGCCGGTTCAGGAAGTAGGACATGGTGATGGGGATCATGGGGAAGACGCAGGGCGTGAAGATGGCCGCCAAGCCAAAGCCGAAGGCCACCACCAGGAACACCACCAGCCCCTGGTTCGGCTCCCCCGCTGCCGGAGTTGGCAGCGCCGCTGACCGCGGTGGCGTCGCTGGGGCAGTGCTGAACTCCGTGTAGTCCGCGGGGATTCTGATCTCGAAGGGCGGCGCGGCCGGATCGACTTGCACTGCGGCCGCGGCGGCTACGCGCCGGGGCGGCAGGCACATGGTATCGTCGCAACACTGGAAGCGAATCTGGGCTTCCAGGTTCAGTGCGCCGACTGGGGCATCCGGAGCCAGGGTGATCTCCAGCAGGAAGTCGGCCTGCTTCTGGTAGGTCTCCGTATCCACCTTGAAGTTGGGATCGAACTTGCGGGTGGGCCGGGGCTGGTGGATCTTCCACTCCGCGACGGCGGGATGGGGCGCCAAAGCGATGGTCGTGGGAATGGGACCACCCTGGGGAGTGGATAGCGCGTAGAGATGCCACCCCGGATCAATCCGGGCCGTCAGCCGCCCCAGCAGGCGGGAACCCGGAACGGCCCGCTCCGGCTCGAGGTGCAATTGCCATTGGACGGGATTGAGCCTCTGGGCGGCCGCCATCTGGGCCGCGGCCAAAAACAGCGGAAGAAACACCCAGCGCTTCACTTGTCCGTGCCCCTCCCCGCCAGGGCGCTCCCCTGGCGTCCGCCGGTCAACCCACTTTGACGGTTTCTGAAGTGGCCGCCCAACCGGCCAACTCTTCCTCAATGCGCCGGCCGATCTTGGCCTCGGAAAACTCAGCGGCCAGCCGGATGGCGTTCTTGATGGCCGTGCCGTTGGAGCGGCCATGGCAAATGATGCATACACCCTTGACTCCCAGCAAGGGGGCGCCGCCGTACTCGGTGTAGTCCACCTTCTTGCGGAAGTCCCGGTAGGCGGGCCGCGACAGCAGGTAGCCGATCTGGCGCTTCAGGGTCATCTTCATGGAATCGTGCAGAAGCTGGCGGATGGCATCCGCCATACCCTCGCTGACCTTGAGGGCGATGTTGCCGATGAAGCCGTCGCAGACGATCACGTCGGCGGCGCCGGTGAACAGATCCCGGCCCTCCACGTTGCCGATGAAGTTCAAGGGAAGGCCCTTCAGGAGCGGAGCGGCGTTGCGCGTCAGGTCGTTGCCCTTGTGCTCTTCCTCCCCGATGGAGAGCAGGGCCACGCGCGGCGCATCCTTGCGCAGCAGGATGCGGGCGTACGCTTCACCCATGACGGCGAATTGCGCCAGCAACTGCGCGGAGCAGTCCACGTTGGCGCCCACGTCCACCAGCACGGAGGGAGCGCCTTTCAGCGTGGGGATGGCGGAGGCCAACGCCGGGCGGTCCACTCCCGGTATGACTCCCTGCACGATCTTGGCGGTAGCCATGACCGCGCCGGTGTTGCCCGCCGAGACCCAGCCTTGCGTCACGCCTTCATGCACCAGGCGCGCGGCCACGCGGATGGAGCTGTTGCGCTTGGTGCGCAGCGCCCGCGCGGCGCTGTCGTTCATGGTTACTTGCTCGCTGGCATGGACCACCTGGATCGGCAGCGACCGCCACTCCTTGTGCTTGGCCAGTTCTTGCTCGACCAGCTCTTGGCGACCCACCAGAACAACGCGAACCTTGTAGGCCTTGGCCGCCTGAATGGCCCCTTCGACCTCCGCCTTGGGGGCGTGATCGCCTCCCATGGCGTCCACCGCGATGCTCACCATGGTAATGATCTAGTCGGACAGAATTCGCTCTATTTCTCAGCTACCTCCACGACCTCACGACCCCGGTATTGCCCGCAGTGGGGGCATACACGATGGGGCAGCTTGGGCTCGTGGCAGTTGGGGCACTCGGCCTTGGCCGGCGGGCGCAAGCCGTCGTGAGCACGACGGGTGGCGGTGCGGCGCACCGAGTGTCTGCGTTTAGGATTCGGCATAAAACTCCTTATTGTACTACTTGCGCGACCCTACAGGTCCCGCAATCTCGCCCAGCGGTCGTCCGGCAGGCGCTCGTGGCAGTCGCAGGCCGCCCGGTTGCGATGCTGCCCGCACACCGGACAGATGCCCTGGCAGTCCTCCTGGCAGACCCGCTGCATGGGCAGCGCCAGCAGGATCTGCTCGCGGAGCACGTCCGCCAGGTCCAGGCCGCCGCCCTCATAGAAGCCGGCTTCCAGGGCGCCCTTCTCGATCTCGACCTCCTCCCGCGCGGCCAACGCGGACGCCGGCAGGTAGCTGAGCGTGAAACTGGCGTCGATCGGAAGAACCACCGCCTCGAGGCAGCGGTCGCACTCAGTTTCCATTCGCCCCTGCAAACGGCCGCGCACGGTGATTTCTCCCAGGGCCGGCGACAACTCAGCCACCCCCTCGACCTCCAACGCGCCGGCCTGGCGCAGCCGCTCGTCGAGGAACTCGATGGCCCCGGGCGGGTACGTCTCCCGAAAGGCGACCTTCCCCCGTTCCATCTCCTTGAGACTGAGAAACATAATTCGCCCTCCCGGACGGCCAACAGGGGAACCTCCATTATATCCTCAGATGGGACGCCGCGGCTCCGGGGCCCTGCCGGGCAGCCAGCGCCGCACTCCCACTTCGTACAACCCGCCTCCGATCAGTCCGCCCACCAACGGGCCCACGATGGGCACCCACCACACTCCGCTGCCATCGGTGAGGCCGTTATGCTTGAAGCCCGCCAGCACGGTAAGCAGGCGCGGCCCGAAGTCGCGCGCCGGGTTGATGGCATAGCCGTGCAGGGCTCCGAACGACATCCCGATGGCCACCACCACCAGGCCGACCAGCAGCGGCGAGAGGTTGCCCGCGAACTGGTTGTTCTCATCCACCAGCGCGAAGACCAGCAGCAGCAACAGGGCCGTGCCGATCACCTGGTCGAGAAAACCAGCCCAGGGCTGGGCGGGGAACGCCGGGAAGGTGGTGAAGACTCCCGCCGTGTGTTCCAGGAGCGGATCGGCTTTCTGAAATGCCGGGCGGTAGTTGATGAACACCAGCGCCGCCGCGGCAAAAGCTCCGGCGGTTTGCGCCAGCGAGTAGGGGATCACCTTGCGCCAGGGAAAGCCGCGGAAGGCCGCCAGCGCCAGCGTAACCGCGGGGTTGAGGTGGGCGCCGCTGATGCGTCCCGCCACATAGATCCCCATGGCTACACCCAGGCCCCACGCCAGGTTGATGTTGGTCCAGCCGCCGTGAACCACCTCGCCCGGGGCACCGGAGCTGAACAGCGTCACCATGGCGACCACGCCCGAGCCGAAACAAATCAACACCGCCGTGCCGAGGAACTCGGCCAGCATCTCGATCCACAGTCTCTTATTGGCCATGAACCCGGAAAGTCTATCATCCCCACGGGGCGCAAGGCCAGGGGGAGGGGTCGAAGGCGGTTGCTCCGGGAGCGCCCGTGGAGTATATTTGTTGCCGGTGATGTTTCAGGAGGTCACCTGCCATGAAGTTGCGTAGTATCGCCGGAGTCTTTCTTCTGGCCGCCGCGGTTTGCCCCGGCCAGGAATCCCGCGCCACCATCCTGGGTCGCGTGGCCGACTCGAGCGGAGCGCTGGTCGTCGGAGCCAAAGTCCAGGCCACCCATATTGCCGCCAACACGCGGGCGTCCTCGGTGACCAATGAGCAAGGCAACTTCGAGATCCCTTACCTGCTGCCCGGCACGTACCGGGTGGAAGTGGAGATGGCCGGGTTCAAGAAAGCCGTGCGCGACCAGATCGAGTTGCGCGTCTCGGACCGCATGTCGCTCGACTTCACGCTGGAGGTGGGCGCCATGGCCGAGTCCATCGTGGTGACCGGCGAGACGCCGCTGCTGGAATCGCAGACCGCCTCGATCGGCATGGTCATGGAGGAACGGCGGGTCTCCTCGCTGCCCATCGTGGGCGGCAATCCGTTCTACCTGGTGCGGCTGTCGCCGGGGGTGATCTCGCAGGACGGCCGCTACGCCGGCAATCCCATCGACCAGGGCGCCGCCACCGGCGTAATTGTCAACGGCACGCGCAGCGGCTCGAGTGAGGCCATGATCGACGGCACGCCCAACATGTCCGAGCGCAACCAGGTGTTCTCGCCGCCGCAGGACATCGTCCAGGAGTTCAAGACGCACACGGCGTCCTTTGACGCCAGCCTGGGCCGCGCCGCCGGCGCGGTGACCAATGTCAGCATCAAGAGCGGCACTAATGCCCTGCACGGCACCGCCTACCATTTCGATTCCCGGTGGCGGGCCGTGCCCTGGCACACCAACAAGTACATCTACGACCCCACCACCGGCGCCGACTTCGAGGCCAAGAAGAAGCGGATGATCGAGGGCTGGTTGCACCAGCACTGGGGCACCAGTCTGCAAGGCCCGGTGGTGCTGCCAAAGCTGTACGACGGCCGCAGCCGGACCTTCTGGACCTTCGCCTACGAGGGCCTCTTCATCCGGCGCAATCTCAGCGGCACCTACACCGTGCCCACCTTGTCGCAGCGCAAGGCCGATTTCTCGGACCTGCTGAAGGTGGGCAGCCAGTATCAGATCTACGACCCGGCCACCACCCGGCCCGCGGCCCAGGCGGGCCGATTCATGCGCGATCCGCTGGCGGGCAACCTCATCCCGGCCAGCCGCATCGACCCCATTGCTCTCAAGATCCTGCCTTACTGGCCGGAGCCAAACCAAGCGGGCACCGCGGACTTCCGTCAGAACTACTTCCGCACCCGCGACATCAAACGTAAGAACCGGAACATGATCGGCCGCCTGGACCAGAACTTCAGCGAGAACCACCGCTTCTTCTTCCGGCTGAACAACGCCCAGCACGACAACCGGTCAGACACGCTGCCCACCATCGCCACGGGCGACATCCTGGACCGCACCGGCTACGGGCTGGCGTTGGACGATGTGTACGTGTTCTCCCCGCAGTTGCTCCTCAATCTCCGCTATGGCCTGACCTACCAGCAGCCCATCAACTCGCGCTTCAGCCAGGGCTTCGACCTGGCCTCGCTGGGTTTTCCGGCCAGCCTGATCGACGAGATCAAGCGCAAGAACGACCCGGCGGGCATCGCTTTCCCGCAGATCACGGGCACAGCGTACACCGAGTTGGGCGCCGGTGGCGGGAACCTGACCACGACCTACTACCACACGTTAGGCAGCACGCTGACCAGCATCCGAGGCGGCCACAGCCTGAAGCTGGGCGCCGAGTACCGCCTGATGCGCGAGAATGGCTATGCCTACGGCAACGTGGCCCCGCAGATCAGCCTGGGCACCAACTACACACGAGGGCCGCTGGACAACACGCCCGCGGCGCCCATTGGCCAGTGCCTGGCCTCCATGTTCTTCGGGCGTCCCAGCGGAGGGCAGATCAACATCAATTCCTCCCGCGCCCAGCAAAGCGACTACACCGCTTTCTTCTTCCATGACGACTGGCGCGTGACGCCGAGGCTGACCCTCAACCTGGGGGTGCGCTACGAGTACGAGGGCCCCACCACGGAGCGCTTCAACCGCTCCATCCGGGACTTCGACTTCACCACGCCCAGCCCCATCTCGGCGGCGGCGCTGGCCAACTACGCCAAGGCGCCCATCGCGGAGGTGCCGGCAGGCAGTTTCAAGACCGTGGGCGGGCTGCTGTTCGCCGGGGCAGGCGGCCGGCCCCGCGGGCTGTGGAACGGCGACCGAAACAACTTCGCGCCGCGCATCGGTCTGGCCTACCAGCTCAGCCGTAAGACCGTGCTGCGCACCGGTTACGGCGTCTTCTTCGACGTGCTGGGCATCGACCGCTTTGACGTCAACCAGGGCGGATACAGCCAGGCGACCAGTCTCATCCCCAGCCTGGACAACGGCATGACCTTCCGCGCCACGCTGTCGAATCCGTTCCCGGACGGGCTCCAGGCGCCGCCGGGCGCCAGCGCGGGCATCGCTACGTATCTGGGGCGCGGCATTTCGTTTTTCCATGACAAGCCGCTGAACCCGTACATGCAGCGCTGGTCGTTTTCCATCCAGCGGGAACTGCCCTGGCGCGTGCTCGTCGATACCGCCTACGTGGGCAACCGGGGCACCAAGCTGGGGGTCAGCCGGGAACTGAACCCGGTGCCGCGCCAGTACCTGTCCACTTCCCCGGAGCGCGATCAGGCCACCATTGACCACCTGGGCTTCCAAACGGCCAATCCGTTCTTTGGGATCCCCGAGTTCGAGGGCTCGGGCCTGAGCAGCCAGCGAGTCGGGCGGTCCCAACTGCTACGGCCCTATCCGCAGTTCCAGGGCGTCTCCGCCAGCTATCCCGACGGTTACTCCTACTTCCACTCGCTCCAGGTGGGCGTGGAGAAGCGGCTGAGCTCGGGCGTGAACTTCCAGGTGGCCTGGACGTGGTCGAAGTTCATGGAGGCCACCAGCTACCTGAACGCCACCGACCCTGTCCCTTACAAAGTCATATCGGACCAGGACAACACGCACCGCTTCGTGTTCAGCGGCATCTACGAGTTCCCGTTTGGCAAGGGCAAGCGGTGGGGCAGCAGCGCGCCGCGCTGGGTCGATCTGATGATCGGCGGCTGGCAGTTGCAGGGCTGGTTTGAGGCCCAGAGCGGGGACACCCTCGGCTTTGGCAACGCCATCTTCCGCGGGAACCTGAAAGACATTCCACTGCCCGTCTCCCAGCGCCGCGCCGAGCGCTGGTTCAACGTGGACGCCGGCTTCGAGCGCGACAACCGCAAGGCGCTGGCCAGTAACGTCCAGACCTTTCCCCCGCGCTTCAGCGGCATCCGCGCCGACGGCATCAACAACTTCGATCTGTCGATGTTCAAGCACTTCCGCATCAAGGAGGGCGTGAAGGCGCAGTTCCGCTTCGAGACCTTCAACTCGCTCAACCACGTGCAGTTCGCCGCCCCCAACACTACTCCGACCAGCACTGCTTTCGGCACTATTACCGGCGAGTTCGGCCACGGGCAGCGCCAGATCACGCTGGCCATCAAGCTGATCTTCTGACATGGGGCGGGCTTGTCAAGCCTCAAGTTGAGCCCGGCTGGAGCTTCTTTCATAGTACTGGAGCGAAGAAGACCGGGCCTTCGTGGCTGAGGCGCCGGAGCTTCACGGGTGCGCCGCGCACGTTCCTGCACGAGAGGCGGCGCGCGCCAGCGCCCAGGAGGCCATTCGCCAGTGGACCGATACGCCGAAGGAGTTCGGGGATCCGATTCCGGAGCCCAAAGGCCGCCGCCTGGTCTTCGCCTGAGCTGAAGGCGCCCGGCGGGGGCGACTGCCTGCTATGGCTGAGGTGTGGCCGTAAGATTCATGCGCTGGAGCTGGCCGCAGGCGGCGAACACGTCCAAGCCGCGGGGTTTGCGGATGAAGCAGGGCACGCCCCGGCGTACGATGGCCTGAAAGGCCAGCACGCGGGCGGGCTCTGGAGGCTCGAAGGGGATGCCGGGGCCCGGGTTGAGCGCAATCAGGTTGACCTTGCACTTGAGGTGCGCCAACAGGCGAAGCAGGCGGCGGGCGTCCGCGTCACTGTCGTTGACGCCTTTGAGCAGCACGTACTCGAAGGTGAGGCGCTCCCAGGGGCGGAGCGGGTAGGCGCGGCAGGCGGCCAGAAGATCAGCCAGCGGATAGCGCCGGGCCAGCGGGGTCAGGCGCTGGCGAACTTCGTCGGTGGTGGCGCTCAGCGACACCGCCAGCTTGGGCCGCACCTCGGCGGCGCCCAGCTCCGCCAGCTTGTCAGTGATGCCCACCGTGGAGAGCGTAATCCGGCGCGGCGAAATGCCTACGCCCTCGGGATCGGCCAGTAGCCGCGTGGCCTTCAACACGTTGGGCAGGTTCAGCAGCGGCTCGCCCTGCCCCATCATGACGATGTTGATGCGGCCGCCTGCGGCGGGCAGGCGCTGGTCGCCCACCGTAAACAGGACCTGCCCGACGATCTCTCCAGCGGTGAGATTGCGCGCCATACCCAGCAGGGCAGTCATGCAGAACTTGCAGCCCACCGGGCAACCGACCTGGGTTGATATGCAGAGGGTATGGCGGCCAGGCTCCGGCATCGAGACCGCCTCGACGGTCTTTCCATCGGCCAGTTGGAGCAGGTAGCGGCGGGTACCGTCAGCGGAATCGAGACGGCGGCTGACAGCGGGTAGGCCGATGGCGCAGGCCCCCGCCAGCCGGTGGCGCAACCCCCGGGGCAGCACGGTGACGGCGTCCCAGTGGGTGACGCGTTCGCGGTAAAGGGCGCGGTAGAGCTGGCGGGCGCGAAAGGCCGGTTCTGAGTCGCCGATAACCTTCCTGATTTCTTCGATTTCCAGCCCCACCA
>VFZS01000061.1 GCA_016871095.1 Acidobacteriota bacterium | reverse complement strand
TCTCAACCTCGATATCCACCGCGCCGGCGCCGGCCTTCACCGCCGCCTCGAGCACGCGGAATTGCTCCTCCAGGTTTCCCGCGAAACGTCCCAGGTTGGGACGCCGCCGGCAGGTGGCCAGCACCGTGCAGTCGGCGTGCCGCTGCAAGAAGCTCTTGATCAGCTTGACGCCCTGCTCGGGACGCTCCAGGTAGTCCAGCCGGAACTCGAAGAACGTCTCCCCCGCCTCAGCTTCGCGGTGCGCGTGCTGCGCCAGCGCCTCGGCGTCGGCGAAGCCCAGCGCGACACAAATGCGGGGGAAGAAATCAAGCCGCGCCATGGCAGAGCCAGTTCAGCATAGCACAGCGCCGGGCTACTGGCCGCCCGCGGCCAGACGCTTCTTCCAGTCTTCCAGAATGGAGATGGTGGCGGTGGCGCCGAAGCGCGAGCAGCCCGCTTCGCGGACCTCCAGCGCCCGCTCCAGCGTGCGCACTCCGCCCGCCGCCTTGATCCGCACATTCGGCCCGGAGTGGGCGCGCATCAGGCGGAGGTCTTCCAGCGTGGCCCCGGTGGGGGCGAAGCCGGTGGAGGTCTTCACGAAGTCCACTCCCGCGCGCGTCGAGATCTTGCAGGCGATGATCTTCAGCTCGCCGGTCAGGTAGGCGTTTTCGAAGATCACTTTCAGGACGGCCCCGGCCTCATGGCACGCTTCAGCCATCTGCGCCAGCTCGGTCTCCACGAACTGGAACTGGCGCGAGAGGAGCTTGCCGATGTTGAGCACCATGTCGATTTCTTTGGCCCCGCGCCGCAGCAGATCGCGCGCCTCGTACAGCTTCGTGGCGGTGGTCTGGGAGCCGTGCGGGAAGCCGGCCACGCTGCCCACCGGAACGCCGCCGCCTTCCATCCAGCCGACGGCCAGGTCCACGTCCCCGGGACGGACGGTCACGCTGGCCACGTCGTAGTGGCGCGCGACGCGGCAGCCCTCGAACACCTGCTCCTCGGTCAGCTCCGGCCGCAGCAGGGAGTGGTCGATCATCTTGGCCAAATCCAGATACGTGGCGGGGGCGGGCAACTCCATCGCGGATCTCCTCGGCTGCGCGCGGCAGCTTCCTAAGACTTCTTCTTGACGGTGCGCTTGGACGGCGTGGTGACCGACAGGCCCAGCCGCCGCAGCTCGGCGGCGGCCTTGGCCGCCAGCTCCGATTTAGGGGCGGTCTTGATCAGGGCGCGGAACTCCTCGGCCCCTTCGTTGCGCTCGCCCAGCTTCACCAGGGTCATGCCCTTCATGAACATGGCGTCCAGGGTCTTGTTGTTTTCCGGGTACTTCTCCAGCACGTTGTCGAAGGCCTGCAGCGCGGTGTCCAGCTCGCCGCGGCGGTAGTGGATCTCGCCGATGTAGAACTGGGCGTTGGGGGCGGTGTCAGTCTGGCCGAAGTACCGCAGGTAGTCGGTGAAGCCCTGGAGGGCCAGATCGTAGTTGCCGCCGTCCTTGTCGCGCATGGCGTTGGCGTACAGCGAATCGGCGGAGACCCCCGGAGGCGGGCCGGTGGCCGCCCCGGGGGGCGGCGTCGGCGTCTGGATCACCTTGATGGTGTTGCCCAGATCCACCACCTGCCGCTCGAGCTTTCCCATCCGGGCGTTCATGTCCTCGATGGCAGTCCGCAGGGCCTGGAACTCGGAGGCCATCTGATCCACCTTGGTCCCGATGCTGGCCACCGGCCCCACCAGGCTGGCGGCCTGCTCCCTGAGGCGGTCCCGCACCCCGGCGTCCAGCACCGCCACGGCGGTGTTGGCCTTGGCGGTGGTGTCCAGCGACTGCTGCACCAGCACCTTCAACTCGGCCAGTTTCTCGTCCAGCGTGCGTTGCAGGGTGCGCGACTGCTCCTGAAGCTGCGCCACCTCGCGCTGGAGCTCGACATACTCTTTTCGCTGGGCCGGCAGGGCCAGCGGGAACACCGCCAGCAGGCCGGCCAGCAGCCGCAAGCGCCTCATGCGACACTCCTGACCAAAACAACCCGGACCGCCAGCGGCCCGGACGGGCAAAGCCGGAGACACACTACACACTCCCGCGCCCGCGGTGCTCCGGCCCTGCGGTTGACTCATCTACTGGGCGACGAAGTGCACCCGGCGATTCCTCTGCCAGCAGTCCTCATTGGACTCGGTGCACTGCGGACGCTCTTTGCCCCAGCTCTTCGTGGATAGCCGGTCCGCGGACACTCCCATCTGTACCAGGAAGTCCCTGGCGGCGGTGGCCCGGCGATCACCCAGTCCCAGGTTGTACTCAGCCGAACCACGCTCGTCGCAGTGGCCCTCGATGACCACCACGGCGCCGGTAAACTCCTGGAGGATGCGCTTGATCGCATCCGAATTCCGGCTCAACGTGGCGCGGGCATCCTCGCGGATGTCGCTCTTGTCGTAATCGAAGAAGGCGTCCTGCACTTCGCTGGCCAGCACCTCGCTTAGCGACCGCTTAGGCGGCGGCGGCGGCGGCGGTGGTGGCGGTGGAACGGTGACCCGTACCGAGGCGCTCCGCGAGGTTGTGCCTCCGGGCCCCTTGGCGGTCAGAGTGTAGGTGGTCGTGTCAGTGGGATAGACCTGTCGGCTGCCCCGCGCGGCCACCGAGCCTACGCCCGGAGCGACGGAGATGTCGGTGGCGTCACTGACTTCCCAGCGCAACGTCGCCGACTGGCCACGCTCGATAGCGCTCGGCTCAGCGGAGAAAGAGATGCCCGGCGCCTTGGGCGGCGGCGGCACCTCCTTCACTTCCGGCTTGGGCGGCGGGGGTGGGGGCGGCGGCGGCGCCTTCTTCTTGCAGCCGGCCGCTACCAGAAACAGAGAAACCGCTAGCATTGCAACACTGATGTTTCGCTTGCTCATCCTGAAGTTGGCCTCCTAGAGTTCAAGACCTCACTCCTACTCTACATCTATTTGGACCACACCGGCATCGTGTTTCGGCCCTGGGTAGTGAGCTGGTGAAGCTGGGTACCATCGGCTAGCATAGTCCAAATCTGGGGGCCGCCGCTACGGTTCGAGGAAAACACCAGGTGGCGGCCGTCCGGGGCCCAGCTCGGATTCTCGTTGCGCCCGGCGCCGTGGGTCAGTTGCACGTAGCTCCGCGTGGCCACGTCCATGACGAAAATGTTGAAGTTCCCCGGGGCGTAGCCCTTGGTCCAGGCGAAGGCGATGTGCTGCCCGTCCGGGTGCCAGGCCGGGTTGGAGGCCTGGCCCTCGCCCGAGGTCAGCAGGCGCACATCGGTCCCGTCCAGGTTCATGCGGTAGATCTGCTGGGGCCCCCCGCGCCCGGACACAAACGCAATCTGGGCCCCGGTCTTGGGATTCACCTTGGGCTCCACCTCGATGGTGCGCACGTAGGAAATGCGGCGCAAATCGCTGCCGTCCACATTGGAGATGGCGATCTGCGGCCAGTCGTTGATGGTGAAGGAGAACAGGATCTTCTGCCCGTCCGGGGTGAAGTCCGGGGTGGCCACCATCGAAGAGACCGGGCCGTAGAAGCGCAGGCGGCGCCCGGTCTCGGTTGAGTGCAGCAGAATGGCGGGATTGCCGCCCACGTAGCTGGTGAAAGCCACCGTGGCGCCGTCGGGCGACACCGCCGGCGTGGTGCAGACGGACTTGTAGCTGGTCACCGGCCGCTGGTTGCTGCCGTCGTGGTCCATGGCCCAGATTTCCTTGATCCCCCGCCCCGTGCGTTCCGTCACGAAGTAGATCTTGGTGCCCGCCAGGCTGGCGCCGCCGAACTGCGCCAGGATGTCGGCGGCGAACTCATGGGCGGTCTTGCGCGCGCCTTCTTGATCCAAGGATCCCAGGTAGATCTTGCCGAAGACCTGGGCGTTGGTCAGGTCCTGCTGCCCTACATTGAACAGCCAGCCGCGGAGGACGAACTGCCCGGCCTGGTCGGCGGCGTAGCCCAGGGCCAGGTAACCGGCGTTGACCGGCGGCCCGGACCAGTCCGTCAGCCAGGGCCCCAGCCGCCGCGGAGACGGGGGCGGCTGGCCCTTGCGCGCGGGGGGCGCCGCCAGCGGCGCGCGGAAATCCTCCGGGCGCTGAGGGACCTCCAGCGGGTAGAGGCTCTTGGGCGCCATCTTGAACAGACCGGACGACTCGATGTCGTTCCACAGGGTCTGGTTGAAGGCGTCCATGAAGCGTTGCGCCTCGCCGGCGCCGCGCAGGTCGGGCAGGGCGATGACCGCCCGTTCGCCCTTAGTGATCTTGATGATGACGTCGCTCTGCTGCGCCGCCAGCAACAGGCCGGCCAGCACGCACAGGCACATCAGCGTGGATTTGCGTTTCATCTCTTCAACTGAAACCAGAACTCGATACGGGCCGCGTCGCGATGGTACTCCTGCGGCAAGGCCGGGAACGGACTGGCCTCGTAAATGGCGCGTTGCGCCGAGCGGTCCAGCGCCAGGTTGCCGCTGGATTGCAGCACCTGCACGTCGCGGATCGACCCGTTGCGCAGCAGCTCAAAGGCGACGATAACGGGTGGCGCGGTTTGAAGCCGGGGATCCACCTCGTCGGTGCGCCACTTCTGCGCCACGCGCTGCTCCAGCAGGTCGCGGTACCAGCCGAAGCGGTTGCCGAAGGCCCCGCCGGGCCCCAGGCCCACGCCGCCGGTGCCGGTCTGCGCGCCGAACATGGGCGAGGAGAGCGCCTGGCCGGCCCCGCTGTAGAGCTGGTTGGACCGCTGCGGCTCCCGCGAGGAGTAGGTCTGGCGGCGGCGGGCCACCGGCGATTCGGCCGCGGGCTTCTTGCGTCCGCGCAGCGCGATGGCCTCCGGGGGGGCTGGCTTGGCCTTGCGCTCCACCTCGGGTTTGGGGGGGCGCGGGACGCGGGACTCCGTGTCGTTGGCCAGGGGATTGCTCGCCCCCGCGCGGAAGGGCAGCGGGATCTGCCGCACCGGCGTGATGCCCACGCTGCTGCCGCCGCCCAGCGCTCGAGGGGTGCCCCACAGCACCCGCCCGCGCTCGCCCAGCGAGGTGGACAGCGCGATCATCGTGAACACCGCCCCGTGCAGCGCCAGCGAAGCCACAAAGGGCTTCCTGATGGACTCGCGCTGCTCCAGGATGTCCACGTGTCCCGGCATGACTCACCGTCGCTTCGCCCGGTCGGCTTCGTCCTCCGGCTGCGTGACCACGCTGACGGGGATCTTGGCGTCCCCCAGCGCGCTGATCACCTGCGCCACCACGTCCCAGACGGCCTCCTTGTCGGCGCGCACGTAGGCCCCCTTGGCCCCCGCGAACTGCTGCCGCACCAGGCCGGCCAGCGCGTTGATGTTCACTTCTTTCTCGTTCAGGTACAGCCACCCGTTCTTGGTAACGGTGATCACGGGCAGCTCCTCGGCCGTCTCCCTGACCTGCTTGACCTTGGGAACTTCCACCTCCAGGCCGAACTCCATGACGTGCGCCGTCAGCATGAAGATGACCAGCAGCACCAGCACCAC
Organism: Acidobacteriota bacterium; assembly: GCA_016871095.1. Classification (GTDB taxonomy): domain Bacteria; phylum Acidobacteriota; class Terriglobia; order Bryobacterales; family Bryobacteraceae; genus VFZS01. Next base: position 8,385 of record VFZS01000061.1, on the reverse strand, counting down.
GTCCACCAGCGGGACGATATTGATCTCGGACATCGAGGATATGCCGCGGAACCGGCTGCGGCCGGGCCCGGCGCCGCTGTTGAAGGAAAACGCCATGCTCTCAGCCCCCCAGGCTCCGTTCCGAGGTGTTCAGAAACTCCAGTCCGAAATCCTCCATGCGCGCGCCGATTTCGCGAATCACGTGCCCGTAGTAGTTGTAGAAGATGGCGGCGGGAATGGCGGCGGCCAGACCCATGGCGGTGGCGATAAGGGCCTCGGAGATGCCCGGGGCCACCGCTCTCAGGCTGGCGCTGCCAGCCATGCCCAATCCCTGAAAAGCGTCGATGATGCCCCACACCGTGCCGAACAGGCCGATGAAGGGAGTGACCGTGGCGGTGGTGGCCAGCCAGTTCATGTGCCGCTCCAGCTTGGCCAGTTCCTCGCTCATGCCCAGTTGCAGGGTGCGCTCCAGGGCCACCTTGTTGCCCACCGTGCCGTTATTCTTGATCTGCCGGGCCACCTCCTCGTAGCCGAACTCGAAGACCGTGGCCAGCGGGCAGGGCCGGTATTGCTCGACCGCCGAGGCCATGGCGTCCAGCGTGGCACTCCGGCGGAAGGCCCGCAGGAACCGGGCGTTCGCGGTGCGCGCGCGGCTGAAGACCATCCACCGCGAGAAGATCATGGCCCAGGAGGCGATACTGAACAGCAGCAGGATCGCGAGCACCGTCATGGGCAGCGGCTTGCTGCGGCTAACCATGTCCCAAATGCTCAGTTGCAGCAGGAAGGCGGGGATCGCTAGGGGCGTCAACACAGTTCCTTATCTCTAACACCATGATAAACCGAGGGCGCGCCGGGAGGGCGCCGGACGGTTCGCTTCCGGTTGGTGGTATGGTGGCGGAGATGCAACTGGCGATCAGGATTGGCTGCGTGTGCCTGGCTTGGGGTACGCTGAGTTTGTCCCAGGAGCGTTCCGCCATGGATTACAGCGACCGCTTTAACCAGCAACTGACCCGTTACACCGCCTGTCGCACCTCCGCGCCCTTGCGCATCGACGGGCGCCTGGACGAGCCCGACTGGCGGCGGGCGCCCAAGTCCGGGCCCTTCGTTGATATCGTCACCGGAAAGCCCGCGTGGTTCGACACCCGGGTCTCCATCCTCTGGGACGACCAGCACCTCTACTTCGGCTTTCAGGCCGAGGAGACCGACGTCTGGGCCACCCTCACCGAGCGCGATTCGAAGATTTACCGGGACAACGACCTGGAGGTCTTCATCGCCGGCCGGGACGCCTACTACGAGTTCGAGATCAACGCGCTGAACACCATCTACGAGGTGTTCTGGATCTGGCAGGACATGTACTACCCGGGCAGCCCCTACAACGTGCCGGAGTGGCAGACGGCGGGGCGCAAGGTGCTCCCTCTGTCCGGCGTGGGCGGGCACGTGCATCCGCGGGGGACACGTAACGGCTTCCTGGACTGGGATTTCCCCGGCCTGCGCCACGCGGTGCATGTGGACGGCACCCTGAACCAGCGCGACGACCGCGATCGCGGCTGGAGCGCCGAGCTGGCCTTTCCCTGGGCGGGTCTGAAGTGGCTGGCCGATGGCCGCTCCCTGCCGCCGCGGGACGGGGATGTCTGGCGCATCGACTGCTCCCGCTTCCAGCACATCGGGCCGAAGGGCGGGCGGCTCAAGCGTGCGGCGGGCTGGACTTGGAACCGCCACGGCCACTACGACTCGCACATCCCGGAGACGTTCACCTATGTGACTTTCTCCACAGCCACGCCGTGACCACTCGCTGACGCTCGTGGCTCGGTTACGGGCTTCGCTGCACCTGACAGAGCCGCGACCGTCAGGGAGCGGTCGGGACTGTGCGGGCGCGACGAAATTGGGGTAATGTGGCGTACATGCGACCTGTCTTCCTGACGCTTCTTGTCTGCCTGCCGCTCACCGCTCAGCAGTCCCGGCAGGCCACCGGCGTGCGGGTCGGCGAAGTGACCACCGATTCGGCCATTGTGTGGATGCGCGTCACCGCCCAGGCCGGGCGCAACCAGGACGGCATCGTGCGGCGCGGTAAGGCTACCGCGGAGCCCTTCACCCAGAGGGTCGAGGAGTTGGAGGGCGCCTGTCCCGGCGCGCCTGGGCGCGTGCGCCTGCGCTGCTCCACGCGCCAGGATCTCGCCGATGCCGTGGCCACTCCGTGGACGGACGTCTCGGCGGCCCGCGACTACACCCATCACTTCCGCCTGACGAAGCTGCTGCCCGCCACCACCTACTATTACTCCGCGGAGACCGCGGGGCCCGGCGGAAAACCCGTCCATGCGGCGCTCCATGGTAAATTCCAGACCGCTCCGCCCGCTTCGCAGTATGCGGACGTCGCCTTCACCGTGGTCACCGGCCAGATGTACCGGGACATGGACCACCCGGAAGGCTTTCACATGTACGAGGCCATGCGCAGGCTGGCGCCGCACTTCATCGTGCCCACCGGCGACAACGTCTACTACGACAGCGAGGATCCGCGCGCCACCACCGTCGAGCTGGCCCGCTACCACTGGCACCGCATGTACAGCTACCCGCGCCACGTGGCCTTCTACCTCGAAGTCCCCGCCTACTGGGAGAAAGACGATCACGACACCCTGTTCGACGATTGCTGGCCTACCATGAACCCCCCACAGATGCTGCCACTCAACTTCGCCGACGGCCAGCGCATCTTCATCGAACAAGTGCCCCTCATCGGCGAGAAGACCTTCCGCACGTATCGCTGGGGCAGGGGCCTGCAAGTGTGGCTGACCGAGGGACGCGATTTCCGCTCATCCAACAGGGCGCCGGACGGGCCTGAGAAGACCATCTGGGGCGCTGCGCAGAAGAAGTGGCTGATGGAGAGCCTGCTGGCCAGTGACGCCGACTTCAAAGTGCTGGTCAGCCCCACGCCCATCGTGGGACCGGACCGCGCCAACAAGGCCGACAACCATTCCAACGCCGCCTTCGCGCACGAGGGCAACGAGTTCCGCGCCTGGGTCCAAAAGAACCTCCCCAAGAACTTCTTCGTGGCCTGCGGCGACCGCCACTGGCAATACCACTCGGTGCATCCCGACACCGGCGTGCAGGAATTCTCCAGTGGCCCGGCCAGCGACCAGCACGCCGCGGGATCACCCGGGCACAATCCGCGCTACCACAAGTTCCACCTGGTGAAAGGCGGATTCCTGTCCGTGAACTTCCGCCGCGCGGGCACAGATAGCAGGATCATCTTCCGGCTCCACGACGTGCACGGCAAGGTGGTCTACGAATACGCGAGCAGCCGGTGAGACTTCGACCGCTCACTGACGTTCGCGGCTCGATCACATGCCCCGCCCGCCCCTCTCGGCGGGCAGTCAGCTCCAGATGCCGGCGAGCACGTGGGGGAGTCTTTTTTGAATCCCTCTTGGGCCCGCCGACGGTCCTGCGGATGGCGCCGGCGCGGCCAGGTGGCCGCCATCGTCGGTAGACGTGGCGCGAAGCAGGGCGGGAGCTGCCCCGGGACGGGATCCCTGCGGCGGCGTCACTCTCGACGCAGCCTGATCCGCTCAAGATCCGAACGTCGGCCTCCCCACTTGGCGCTCACGAGTTCCGCTAGACCCGCATAGCCTCTCCTGTCCACCCCTGCGGAGAGGTCGCGCCGGACCGGGTTGTCGCGCCAGTCCCAGAGACGATCCGGGCTTGCGTCAACGAGCCGGGGACGAGCGTACCATTGCCCTGTGGGGTAGCAGAAGGCCCCGACCGCCTGCACGAACACCGAGATCACCGTCAGCGCCAGGAAGGCCGTCCTGGCCGACCGGTTGCGTTCCAGCCAGGCGACCGCTGGCGCCATGAGCAGTACCAGTGCGGGCATCATCTCCGTCAGCAGCCTCGGCCCGAAGCAGTCTCCTCCCCACCAATTCCGCCAGGCGGCGTGCACCAGCAGGTGCGCCGCCGCAAACAGCACGCAGATGCGCGGCACGCTCCCCCACCTGCCGTGTGGCCACAGCCACACTGCCGGCAAGAGGAAGATCAGTACCGGCGAGTACACCAGCAACCCCCTCGCGGGGCTGAACAGCAGACCCGCCAGGCCGGCGAGCACGTTGCCGCCCAGGGTCCCCGGGTAGCCCCCCGACAGGCGTTCGAAAACCGTCAGGTTGTAGGCTGCGACCGCACCTCCCACCAACGCCGAAAACCCCACGTACGAGGCCACTAGCTTCCAGCGCTGTCCAACCATCAGCACCAAACAGCAGGCGGCCACAAACAGCGCGTTGGTCGGCCGCACGGCCGCGCTCAGCGCGGCACACAGCCCCGCACCCACCCACGTGCGGAATCCGCCTTCACCCGCCAGGCACAGGTCGAGACACAGCAGACTGGCAATGATCAGCAACTGCCCCATGCCGTGCTGCCACAGTGCCTGGCTGGAGATGCTCCAGGTGCTGGTGGCAAAAGCAAAAAGCAGGCTTAGCCACACCGCCTCCCGCCGGCCCGTGTAACGCCGTGCGAGACGATAGAGCAACGCGACGGCCAGCGCCGCCAGCAGGCTCGCCTCCAGCTTCTCCAGGCTGCGCGCCAGCATCACCAGCCGCTCCACGGGCCAGGCCCCCAGCCCCCGCACCAGCGCCAGCGGGCTGTTCAGCGGCAGGAGCAGCAACGGCTGCGCAATCGGGTAATACGAGTAGCGGCGACCTCCCTTTTCGACGAAGAACCAGGCCCTCTTCCCTAAGCGCTTCTCCATCAGGGGGGCGTACCGCTCGAAGGTGATCTTCCCCTCCAGCCACACAGCCAGCGGCAGCAGTGCCGCCGGAGCTGTGTCGCCACTCGAAACCGGGCGCAGGTTCAGGTTGTAGACGAGGAAGGCCCCCAGGAACAGCGCCAAGCTCGGCCGGCGGGACAGCCACCGCATCCCACCCAGTTTGCCACAGGGGGCTGTGCCGATCGGGAGTCCCTTGCGAGCGTGGCGGCCACTGAGCATGGGCCGTAGCGACCCGGAGGGCGGCCAGGAATCCGGCAGAGGCGGCGCGGAATCCCAGGCGCAGCCGGCCGTGGGTGACCCGTCGGCCGCGGGCTGGCTGGCTCGCTCCGGTCCCGTTCCTCACGAATGTTCTGCTGCCACCCCGCGACAGCGATGTCTGGCGCATCGACTGCTCCGGCTTCCAGCACATCGGCCCGAAAGACGGCCGGCCCAAGCGCGCCGCCGACTGGACCTGGAACCGCAACGGCCACTCCGACTGGCAGATCCCAGAGAGGTTCACCTACGTGACCTTCTCGACCCGCCGGGTGCGCCGAGCCCCGCGGCGGATGGCCTTGCCGCACCGCTACCGCAGCGTGGCGAAGGCCGTCGGACCGCCCAGCCGCCGGGCCGCGTCTTCCTCGGCGTAGCTGGCCACGATCTCGCCGTAGTAGATGCGGTGGAAGTTGTCCTCGGGATAGTACTCATCGTGCACCGCCTGCGCCAGCGTCTGGGGCGCCAAGTCGTTGCGGTGCAGCACCCGGCACTCGTAATGAACCACGCACTCGGCGATCACCGGCGGTCGCACTTGGCGCGCGGGCATGGCGGTGAGGCTCATCTCCTGAAACTTGTCGTGGTCCCTGCCGGAAACCTTGCCGCAATGTGCCGCCGCGGCGGCCAGCTCTTTGGGCGGCACGTTGACCGTGAACTCGCCCACTTCTTCCAGGCGGCTGTAGGTGTGGCGCGAGGGCCGCACCAGCACCAGCCAGGCGGGCCGCCCCCAGATCGAGCCGATGGCGCCCCAGCCGATGGTCATCACGTTGGGTGTTCCGGATGCGTCGCAGGTCACCAGCAGCAACCCGTCCTCACGCATCCGCTGGATGGTCTCCTTGAAGTAGTCGGTGTAGGGAATAGTAGCCTTGGCCATTTGAAGCCTAGTATTGGCCAGCCGCCGCGGCGAGTCAACTCCGGCCGCTACCTCAGCAGATGCCGGTTGCCGATGCGGGCCCTCCCTAGCCCGGCGGCGCGAGCGGATGGGGTCGCCCGACGCAAACCAGGCAGTGCGCCCGTGAATTCTCCAAGGCCGAGCATTCCCTTGCGAGGACTGTAGGAGTATTATCGTCCTTATGGATTTCTTCGAGGTGGTCAAGCGGCGCCGCTCCACGCGCGCCTATGCGGCCAAACCCATCGAGGCGGAAAAGCTCGCGAAGATCCTGGCGGCTGCCAACGCCGCTCCCTCGGCCGGCAATTTGCAGGCCTTCGAGATCTACCGGGTCACCGGCCCGGAGCAGAAGCGGGAACTGGCCCGGGCTTCGCTGCGTCAGAGCTTCATCGCGCAAGCGCCGGAGGTGCTGGTCTTCTGCGCCAACCCGGAGCGCTCAGCGGCGCGCTACCGCCAGCGCGGCGTCCGGCTGTACGCTCTACAGGACGCCAGCATCGCCTGCACCTTCGCCATGCTGGCCGCCACGGCGCTGGGACTGTCTTCGGTATGGGTGGGCGCCTTCGACGATGACGCCGTGCACCGGGTCATCGGCGCTCAGAATGATCACGTGCCCGTGGCCATGCTGCCCATCGGCTATGCCGCCGAGACGCCGGAGCTAACCCTGCGCCGCTCGCTGGACGACCTGGTCCACCAGGTGTAGAGCGAGACCGCGCCGCGCCCCGCTGCTCAGTACTTCTCCACCCGGACGCGCCCGCCTTCGGCTTCCGCCTCCAGCTTGAGCGGCTTGGGCGCGCTCTCCAGGGGCGTGCCGGTGTCTTTGCGTACCGTGATGGACCCCCGTTCGGTGGAGAGCACGACTTCCGGTCCCTGGGCAACGAGGCTGACGATCCGGCCGCCACGGCCCTCGTCCTCGGCCTTGAGCGCTGCTCCGAAATCGTTGTTCAGCTCGCCTTGAGCGGTTGAGCCGCGCAACTGGAACCGGGCGCTCTCCGGCAGCGCCACCTCGATGCGGCCGCGGCGGGTGCGGGCCTCGATCTTAGCCAGCGCCTTCTGCGCCGGGCGGAGGCTGATGTCGCCGTGGTCCACCGCGATTTCCACCGCCTCGGTGAACTCCTCGAGCTGGATGTCGCGGGAGCGCGTGCTCAAGCGGACGGGGCCCACCAGATTGCGTCCCCTCAGCTCCCGCAAATCGGTGTAGAGATGGCCCGGCACCTTCTCGACGCGCAGGTCGGTCCGCTCGCTCTGGAATCGCACGGCCTGGGCGATGTTGCGGAATTGCAGCGAGCCATGGAAAGACCCGTTGACAGTGACCGGCCCGCCGATGTCTTGCAGGTCCACGTCCGCGCCGCGGTCTCCCGTGACCTCGACGCCGCCCTTGACCTCCTGCGCCGTGACGCCGTCGCTGCGGCGAAGGTTCAACCGCACGCCGCCGCCGATGTTGCGCAAGCGGACCCGGGACCGGTCGCTGGTAATCTCCAGGCCGCCGCCCAGGTCGCTGACCTCGAACTCTCCCGAGCGCGCTCGCGCTTCCAGGCTGGCGCCGCGAGGCACGGTGATCTCCAGGTTGGTGGTGATCCGCTGTTCCCCGGTCACCCGGTCCTGGTTGGTGCGCACCACCGTCTGCTCGCCCTGCGTGGAGATCTCCACCACGCTCTGGCGGTCGGCGCGTTCGGCGTCACCGGACTCCAGGGCGCGCAACGTCTTGCGGCCGCTCACCTGGAGCTCGTCGCCGTCCACGCCGCTGATGCGCACGTCGCCGTAGAGGTTTTCAAGCACGATCCGCGGGGTCTTGCCCAGCGTCTTGCGCTGCTCGGCCAGCACGAAGTCATAGGTCTGCCCGAACATCTCCACGCGCTTGGAGGTGATCACACCCATGCGGTGCCAGGGGCGGCTCCGGTTGGCCAGGTACAGGCCTGAGCCGACCAGGCAGATCAGCACGATCAAGGTCCACTCTCCGCCGGACAGCCCCGCCTGCGGCAGCGGCTTCGAGCGCGCCGCCCACAACAGGATCTCCACCAGCCGGAGGAAGCCCCAGCCGATTAGCAGCAGCGGCCAGTAGCGGGCCGCCACTTCCAGCAAGGGCAGGTCCGGCCGCAGGGAGCTGACCAGGAACCACGCCCCCATCAGGATCAGCAGCAGCGGGCCGATTACGGATGCTCGTCTCATGCTCTGCCTCCCTCAGGACTCCGTCTGGCGCACGCTCATCCGCTCCAGCAGCTTGAGGATGCCGAAGACGATCAGCAACACCGGCCAGGTGCGGTGGAACGGCCAATCCGCGAAGTAGTCCGCCGTGAACAGCATCCCCAGGGTGATCAACAGCACCGGGCCGCGGACGGCGCGCAGCAATGCTGGACTATGGCTGTTCATTCGGCGCCTCCTCCTTGGGCAGTTCCGGCGTGGGGCCGCCCGTCATCCGACAGTAAAGCATATACACGCCCAGCACTATCAGCACCACGGGCCAGTAGCGGATCACATGCCGGAACCGCAGAATGTCGAGCGTGTTCAGCAGGAACAGCACGCCCAG
>VFZS01000060.1 GCA_016871095.1 Acidobacteriota bacterium | reverse complement strand
GAGTTTGGCCAAGGCCGCTTGCAGTGCTTCGCTGGCCTCACGCCCGGCCAGCCGGCCGTCGGTGCGGCCGCCGACCATGTGCCGCTCCTCCAGCACCGGCAACTGGTCTTCGATTGACTCAGTCAGGCGGTCCCGCCGCGTGCGCCGGTAGTGATCGATGAGCAGATTGCGCGCCAGGCGCGTCATCCACACCACGAACGAACCCTCGCCCGCGCGAAAGCTCTTGAGGCTCCTGAAAACCTTCAGGAAGACCTCCTGGGTGAGATCCTGCGCCTCCGCGTCGTTGCTGGTGAAGCGGTAGCAGATAGCGTATACCCGGCGGGTGTGGCTTTTGACCATCTCCTCCCACGCGGCATCCTCGCCGGCCATACAACGCGCCACCAGACTGGAATCCGGGTCCAAGCTGTCCCCAGCTATCCTACCGCAGCCGGGGGCCCAAACGCTCTGCCGCGCGGCCGCCGCGCCTCCCGCCGTTACCGGCCGGAAGAACCTGCCCGCGTCGATGGTGGCACTGGCGGCCATGGGACTCTGGTCCTCGCCTCTGGGAAGCCGTTCCAACAGCTTCCACTTATAGGAACGAAGTCTTATGATGGAAAGTTCACTTTGGAGCGGCCCCCGACCCATGCCACTGCCACTACCAGCCCGCCCCCCCGGCGACACGGCCGGTGAAGCCGCCTCCTGCCCAATCGAGAAGGCGCCCGCTTGCCGGCTTCGCCGGTGGGCGTGGGGGCTGGCGTCGGCCGGTCTGGTTGCGGCGGCGGCCTGGCTGCTTTACCAGCGTTGGGGACGACAGTTCGACGCGCGGGCCTTCGGCCGCAGCTTCGCCTCCCTGGACTGGCGCTGGCTGGCACTGGCCATCGCGGCGGCCCTGGCTACCTACTGGGGGCGAGCCCTGCGCTGGGCCGTGATGTTGCGGCCGCTTCGCCCCCGCCCCAGCCTGTGGGGGCTGTTCAGCGCCACGGCGGTAGGGTTCGCCTCCGTGGTGCTGATTGGGCGGCCCGCCGAGGTGGTCCGGCCCTACCTGATTGCCACCCGAGAGCGGGTGCCGTTCTCTTCCCAGCTCGGGGCCTGGGTGCTGGAGCGCATCGCCGACCTGCTCACCATACTGCTGGTCTTCGGCTTCGCTCTGAGCCAGCTCGGCGCGGGCCGTCCTGGCATCGGCCCCGGCCTGGCGTGGGTTCTGAGCGTCGGCGGGTACGTGGCGGCCGCCATGGTGGCCGTGTTGGTGCTCCTGCTGGTTTTGCTGGGGCGGTCGCCGGCCGGGGTATGCCGCAGGCTGATGGATGCCCTGGGATTCCTGCCCGAGGGGTACCTGAAGCGGATCGAAGGCCTCCTCACCGCCTTCATGGACGGCGCCGGAGCGTTGCGTAACTGGGGGTCGGTGAGCCGGTTCGTCGGATACACCGCTCTGGAATGGCTATTGATCACGCTCTGTACCTTGGCGTTGGTGCGAGCCTACCCGGAGATGCCACGTCTGGGGTGGGTGGACATCCTGGTGTTCATGGGGTTGGCATCGTTTGGGAGCCTGCTGCAAGTCCCCGGCATCGGAGGCGGGGTGCAGGTGGCAACGGTCGCGGTACTGCGGGAGATCCACGGCGTACCCATCGAGTTGGCCAGCAGCGTGGCGGTGATGATGTGGATTATTGCTTTTGTAGTAATTGTCCCCATAGGCCTCCCTTTGGCCTTGCATGAGGGCCTGACCTGGAAGAAAATAAGGCAGTTGGGTGCGGAGACCAGACCGTGACCTGTCCCTTCTGCGGCAACAAGACCGACAAGGTGGTCGATTCACGCGAAAGCAAAGAGGCGGATGTCATCCGGCGCCGCCGCGAATGCCTGGCCTGCGAGCGGAGGTTCACGACCTACGAGCGGATCGACGAAGTTCCCTACATGGTCGTCAAGAAGGACGGCCGGAGGGAGAAGTTCGATCGCCAGAAAGTGCTGGCTGGACTTCTGAAGGCATGCGAGAAGCGCCCTGTGGCCATGGCCAAGCTGGCTGAGGTGGTAGATGAAGTGGAGGGTCGATTGTTGGACAGCCCGGAGCGAGAGATCCCTACTACAGATATAGGGGAGCTGCTTATGGACCGGCTCCGCAGCCTCGACAAGATCGCCTACGTGCGCTTCGCCTCGGTGTATCGCAACTTCCAGGACGAAGAGGATTTGTTCAACGAAATCAAGCACTTGATCCGGAAGAAACGAGGCTGAGACAAAGCTCAGGCCGCGCACACTACCTTGTTGGCGGGCCGGTTTCGGCAATCAACTGAAACCCTGTATCAGCTCTAGACATCTTCAACATTAGGGCTTAACAAAAGGCGGGATCAATGCTATGATTGGGAACGGCAGCAGGCCTGTCCACTTGCGCCTTCAATCTGGCAGCGGCCGGAGGTTGAGCTTTATTAATCTACCGCAGGGCAGGGGTATACTTTGCCCGCATCCGGCGGGGAGGTGAGTTCGAGCGTGGATCACTTCGAGGACCAGTATCTGAACGGCGGCCACGAGAACCTGGTGTCACCCTTCGACGAAGAGCCCGCGAAGTTCTTCGATGCGGAGGAAATCCACGCGGCGGACGACTTCCACGCGGTCCACCCGGAAGAGTCGATTTACACCGACGACCCGGTCCGGGTGTACCTGCGGGAGATGGGCGCCGTTCCCCTGCTGACCCGCGAGGGTGAAGTAGGCTTGGCCCGCCGGATGGAGCGCGGCAAGCTCCGTATGCAGAAGGCCATTAGCCGCTCCCCCCTGGTGCTTTCTACGGTGGTGGAACTGGCTGAGCATGTGAAGCGGGGCGCTGAGGACCTCGACAATGTCGTGGACCTGGGAGGGATCGAGCAGGATCTCGCGGCCGACGAGCGGCGCCGGGAGGAGATCCTCCAGGCGTTTGCCGATGTGGGCGCGCTCCACAAGAAGGCACAGCAGGTGGGCGAGAAGTACGAGTCCGCCCCTTTGAGCAACAAGAAGCTCCGCCGGCGCTGGCTGGGCAAGCTGGCGCGTGCTCGAGTCGAGTTGTCCCAGGCCATGCGCCGCATCCCCTTCCAGGTGGCCAAGTGGAAGGACTTCGCCCGCGAGATCGAGCAGGTGGCGGAGGAGCTGGGCCATATCGAGAGCGAGCTGAAGCGGATTCAGGACCGCAACGGGCAGGCATCCCAGGCCCGGATCAAGGAGCTGCGCCGGGAGATCCGCAAGCGCGAGGTTGCGGCGGGCGCCAGCCTGGCCGAGCTGCGGCACACCCTCCAGGTGATCTGCCACGGCGAGGTCGAGGCCGAGAAGGCCAAGAAGGGCCTGGTGGAGGCCAACCTGCGCCTGGTGGTCTCGGTGGCCAAGAAGTACGTCAATCGCGGGCTGCACCTGCTGGACCTGATCCAGGAAGGCAACATCGGACTGATGCGCGCCGCCGACAAGTTCGAGTACCGGCGCGGCTACAAGTTCTCGACTTACGCCACCTGGTGGATCCGGCAGGCCATCACGCGCGCCATCGCCGACCAGTCCCGGACCATTCGCATCCCGGTCCACATGAACGAGAGCATGAACAAGTTCCTGCGGGCCAACCGGGAGCTGGAGAAGGAGCTGGGGCGGGCCCCCACCAACGACGAAATCAGCCGCCGCATGGACATCCCCGTCGAGAAGGTCCAGAAGCTGAAGACCATCTCCCGCGACCCGGTCTCGCTGGAGACTCCGGTGGGGCGCGACGGCGAGAGCGCCCTGGGCGACCTGATCGAGGACCGCTGGATCGGCTCCCCGGTGGACACGGTGATCGACTCCAATGTCCGCGATGAAACCGCCAACATCCTCAAGACGTTGTCTCCCAAGGAGGAGAAGGTGATCCGGCTGCGCTTCGGCATCGGGTGCGAGCGGGAGCACACGCTGGAGGAGATCGGTCAGGAGTTCGACGTCACGCGCGAGCGGATCCGGCAGATCGAAGCCAAGGCCTTGCGGCAGCTCCGCTCGCCGGAGCGCGCCCGCCATCTGCGCGCCCTGCTGGCGGCCCGGTAGTGACCGCCGGCCACCCCCCGCAATCCGAGCCGGAACCTGAGTCCAGGTCGGCGAATGCCGGCTCCACGCCCATGAACCCGGAGGAGTTCGCCCACATCGCCGCCTCCGAGCAGCGCTTCTGGTGGTTTCGGGGCATGCGCCGCATCCTTTACCGGATGCTGGATCCGGTGGCGCGGACCCGCCGCATCGAGTGCGCCCTGGAAGCCGGCTGCGGTACCGGCTACATGGCCCGGCTCCTCGAGCAGCGTTACGGCTGGCGGGTGCATCCGGTGGACTACGGCCTGGAGGGTTTGCGCTTCGGCCACTCCCTGGGAGTCCGGCGGATGGTCCAGGCGGATATCTCGAGGCTGCCCTTCCCGGAGGGGGCGTTTGAGGCGGTCCTCTCCCTGGACGTTCTGGTGCACTTTCCCTGGGGGGAGGAAGAGGCCGCCGTGCGGGAGCTGGCGCGCGTCCTCTCTCCTGGAGGGTTGTTAGTACTACGTGTGTCGGCGCTGGACATCCTGCGCAGCCGCCACTCGGAATTCGCCTTTGAGCGCCAGCGCTTCACGCGCCGCCGCCTGGCACGGGTGGTCGAGCGCAGCGGTTTTCGCGTCCTGCGCTCGACCTACGCCAACTCGCTGCTGACGCCGGTGGCGCTGGCCAAGTTCCGCTTGTGGGAGCCGCTGCTGCGACGCCCTCCGGCTAGCGGCATAGAGGGTTTGCCCGGCTGGCTGGACAAGCTGTTGTACCTGCCGCTGGCCTGCGAGGCCGAATGGATTGGCGCGGGGCTCGGGTTTCCCTTGGGCCAGTCACTGATACTTATCGGGGAGAGAGCTTAGGCGGGGCCCATTACGGGCGCGAGAGGGCCACTTCCTCGCCCGCGCTCAGCCCTTCCAGCACCGCCACCCGGACGTGGTTGCCCAGCCCCAAGGCTACGTTCCGCTTCTCGAACCGCTCCGCCTTCTTGACGAAGACCACGGCCTGGCCGTTCTCGGTATGCACGGCCTCGCGAGGCAACACCAGTACGTTGTCCGCGCGCTCGAACTCAATGTCGGCCCACGCTGACAAGTCCGGAATCACCCGCGGATCGGCGCCCTCGATGGTCACCCGCACCGGGACACTACGCACGAAGTAGTTCTCGCGAAAGCCGCGCGTTGCCAAGGCCCCGATGCTGTGGATCCGCCCCTTCAGACGCAGCTCGGGAAACGCGTCCAAGCCCACCGTGGCCGCCTGGCCAATGCGCAGGAGGTTGCTCTGGCTCTGGCTGATGGTCGCCTCCACCTGCATGCTCGTGACGTCAACGACTTTCATGAGGGCCTGCCCCGGAGAGACCTGGTCGCCTTCCTGGATCTGTGCCATCTCCCCGCTGCGGAAGATCGGCTGCATCACCACCAGGCCGGCCATGGGCGCCTTGATCTCGAATCTCACGATGTCGATGGCGTGGCGGTCGAAGTGGTTCTGGTTCCGCTGCCGGGAGATGTCCAGGATGCGTAACTCCGCCTGCTGGCCGGCCCGGGTGGCGGCGATGTCCGCTTCCCGTTGCTTGTAGGTGGCCTGGGCCTCCTCGAGGTTCAGCCGGAGCAGCTCCCGCTCGACCTCGGTCCTCACTTCGCCCGCGCGGTCATCCAACCTGGCCTTGTCCAGGCTGGCGCGAGCGATCTTCAGGGTCTGCTGGAGGCTGCCCCAATCCACTCCCTGCTCGGCCTCGCGTTTCTTGATATTCAACTCGGACTGCGCTACATCGTCCTTGGTATCGTCGATGTGCTCCCGGAGGCTCTGGGGATCCAGCAGGGCCACCACTTCGCCCTTCTGCACCAGCGTGCCGCCCTTGGCCAGCTTGAGGATGGTCAGGTTGCTGCGTGAGTCCGGCCCCACGAACACCGGGATGCTCATGGCGGCGAAATTACGAGCGGAACTCACCCCGGAGACCCGCACGGTGCGCACCAGGCTGCCCACAGCGGCCTTGAAGGTGCGAACGCCGACCGCGGTCGCGGCGCCGGGCCTCTGCTGGGGCTTCGGCCAGAGCAGGTAGGTTGCCACGATCGCCGCCACGGCCGCCGCCACCACCACAGCGTACATCCAGCGGGGTCGCTGCGGCTCGGTCGGCGCGGGCGCCGGGGTCAGGGCCTCGGGAGGCGCTTGTGTTCTAGGGGCCGACTGGCCGAAAGCAGACATCAATCCCTCAGTCTACTGGACGTTGGACCTACAAGATAGGCGTGCGCCAGCGGGCCGAAGTTACCCTCTGGCAGCCGGCCTGGCAGACCGGGGCGGCGCACCGCCGCCCTGAGGCTACCCTCAAGTGAATCCACGGGTCGAGCCACAGTTCGCCCCCAGCCCGAAACGGCTGATGAAGCTGGAGATCTGCCGCTCTACCTGCTCGGACTGGCAGTGCGGGCAATCCAGGTCCCCGTCGGCGTCCTGGAAGCGGCGGATCAACTCGAAGCGCTTACCGCACTCCTTGCAGCGGTACTCGTATAAGGGCATTATCAACTCCACTTTACACGATGCAGACCGCCGCACGGGGGTGACAGGCCCGTAATCCGTCCGCAACCAGGAGTTCGGACAAGGGCCGAACGCGGTCCAGGAGGACCGCCCCACCACTGCCCGCCGTGGGGCGGGTCCCCAGACTCGCGAGCCAGCCCCCCGGCTGGCTCACCATCTGGGTGAAGAGCTCATGCGCCCCTCGGCCGCGCGCACAGGCGCTTGGCGGAGGCGCCCCCTCGCTACGGACGGATTACGGACAGGCCGGGTGCGTTGCCTGGCGCCGCGCAAAGTGGTACTCCCAGCCGGGCATGAAACTCGGGGTCGGAACTACTTGCTGGCTGGCGTTTGGCTGCCGGCTGCGGCGGCGCTGACAAAGACGGGCGCCGGCGCCACACGCTTTACAGCCCCTCGATCACCACCTCCGCCTGGAGCCGCACCCCCTTTCCAGACAACCGCATCCCGGTGAACCGCCGCAGCCCGCTTACCACGTATCTCTACAGCGTCACGCCCCTGCCCACGCGCCCCGAGCGCAACCCCTTGGTCACCTCCAACTACTTCTTCGGTCCCTCGCCCAACCTGCGCGACGACTACACCCAGGACAACTACAAGCTGAGCACCCGGCTGACCCTGAATCTGGGGCTGCGCTGGGAGATCCACCCCGCTTTCCACGAGGCCGACCGGCTGTCCACCGGCTTCGACCCGGCCTCCAGGTCCATCGTCAACGGCCGCGGCCTCGAGGATCTCTACAAGCTGCGCAAGACCACGCCGGAGATTGTGGGCAACTTCACGCGCATCGGAGTGAGGTTCGCCACGCCCGAGCAGGTGGGCCTGCCGCCCAAGCTCATCGAGCCTGACTACTGGGACGTGAGGCCGCGCGCCGGCTTCGCCTACAAGCTGGCCGCCGGAAAGCGCTCCACCGTGTTGCGCGGCGGTTTCGCGCTGTACACCTTCCCCAATCCGCTGCGCAACTTCAACGCGCGCACCCGCAGCAACGCGCCCTTCAACGCCACTTTCTCGACCTCGATCACCAGCGCCGCGCAGACCCCCGACGGCCGCCCCAACTGGGGTCTGCGGTCCGTCCCCGCCGTAATCGCGGGCGTCAACAGCCGGGACGCCATCGACCCCTCCAAGCCCGGCGGCATCACCCGCGGCGGCTTCCGCACCAGCTACTTCGACCCCGAGCAGCCCAGCACCCGCTCACAGCAGTGGAATCTCACTCTCGAACGGGAAGTCACTGAGAGCGCCGTGCTGCGCTTCAACCCCGACTTCTTCAGCGTGCTGAACAACCCCGGCACGCCGCAGCCCTCCAACACCAGCGGCATCATCAGCCTCCAGAACTCCGCCAACTCCCCGCGCGAGCTACAGCTCACCTTGCGGCTGACCTGGTAGCAGGCGGGCGGCTCATCACCACGGCGTCAGAGCGCGGGCGATGCCCAGCGCCTGCGGCGTCAACTGGAGCAGGATCCGCGGCGTGATCATGGCCAGCGGAAGCAGCTTGACCCAGGGCCGCGGAGACGGCCCGGCCAGCGCCAGCATCAGCGGCAGCGGGGCCAGTGAGCGGCCGAAGCTGTAGACGCTGTCCCAATAGTCCCACGGACCCAGGGACAATATCGGCAGCACGAAGGCCAGAGTTGCCAGCTCCGCCTCCCCGAGCGTATGCCGCCGGGCCTGCCGCACCGCCAGCGCCGCCGCCAGCAGCGTTCCCGCCAGCGCCAGGTAGTCCAGCGTGTGCGCCGCCAGCGCCACTGGCGCCGCCAAAGGGTAGGAGGGCGGATGCAGCAGCCGACGTGCTATCCCGTACAGCGGTATCCAGGGCCAGGACGCCTGCGGCGGCGGCGGAAGCTGGACGTGCAGCCACGCCATCCACGCCAGCACCGGCAGCGCCGCCGTCGCGAAGACCGCCGCCCGCCCCCACTCGCGCCGCAGCACCGCAGCGCCGCAAACTGCGCCCACGAACACCAGCCCGGTCTCGCGCGCCAGCCCCGCCGCCACCAGAACCAGGCACAGCTTCCAGGGCGGACCCTCCCGCGTGTACAACAGGAAGCCCACGCACAGCGCCGCCAGCGCCAGGTCGATCGTCAGCCGGTCGATCGAAACCAGAACCGATGGGACCAACAGGAACGCCAGTCCCCACGCCGGGCGGTTCAAGTACCGGCCCACCCAGAAGGCCCCCAGGAAGACAAAGGCCAGCGTCACCGCCAGGTACGCCGGGTCGATCAAGCGCGACTGGCCGCCCGCCGCCAGGTACGCCAGCGCCGGCGTCAAGATCCGCTGCGCCCGCACGCGGGGCAGGTCGAGGTACTTCCGGTAATCCTGCCGCAGCAGCGGATCATGGGCGAGGTAGTGATAGAACTGCCCGTCAAAACCGTTGCTGCCGGCGAACACGAGGATGTTCTCGTGGGCCAGTGCGGGCGGCGGCGGAAACCGGTCGCCCGTGCAGTAGAGCGCCGTCCAGTTGCCGCCGAAGTTGAAGTGGACCGTCAGCCACCACCACGCCAGCACCAGCCCGGCGGAGGCGGCCGCCCACGCCAGCCGGTTCGAACGCCTCACTGGTAGGTGATCCACATGGGGCTGACCCACACCAGCTCTCCGTCGGCCTGCTCGCCCCGCACGTAGTAGTAGGAGGTCTTGCCCCGCTGGGAAGCATCTGTGCGCGGGGTCGCTTCCGGCTTCGGCATCAGGGGTTGCCCCCCGTGCTGTCTTCGCGGAACTCGCTCTCCAGAATGTGGGCGATCTGGCGGCCCAGAGCGGGAGCCTCCTCGACGGCGGCCTCCCACACCCGCTCCCAACGAATGCCGAAATAGGCGTGAACGAGGATGTTGCGAAAAGCGGTAATCCTGGCCCAGGGGATTTCGGGATGACGGTTCCGGAACTCCTCGGATACGCGGGCCGTGGCTTCGCCGATCGTAGTCAGCCGCTGAACCATCGCCCACCGGGCCATCCGGGCTTCGGCCAGCGTGCCGGCGGAGAGGCCTGACGCGAACTCCTCCAGGTCGTGAACCGCCTCGAGGATGTCACGCAGGTACAGCGCATCACGCCGCATAAATCGTCCGGGCTTCTGAGAGAACGGCCTCGCGAATGAGCGGCTTGAGTCCCTCCCTCTCCACCAGGTCCACCTGTCGTCCCAGCAGATCGGAAAGATCCAGCATCAGCCCGGCATACCCGAGCAAGCCGCCGGGGGCGTCCGGCTGGAACTCGACCAGCAGGTCAATATCGCTCTCGGGACGCATTTCGCCGCGTGTAGCCGAGCCGAACACCGCCAGCTCCCGCACGTGGTACCGGCGGCACAATTCCGAGATCTCCGGTAGCGGCAACTCCAGACCCGGCGAAAGCGTCATAGCCTTCCTCCAGGTTCATTACAGCATACCTCTCGAACAGCGCGGCCTGCCGCCCCTACTTGTACGTGATCCACATGGGGCTTACCCACACCAGCTCTCCGTCGGCCTGCTCGCCCCGCACGTAGTAGTAACTGGTCTTGCCACGCACCGCCGCGGCGTCCTTCCAGAGGAAGTCCACCTTGCGGGCCTTCGGCTCGATGCTGTAGGCATAGGCGCCGTCCTTGATGATGTGCACCTTGGCGAAATCGGCCGTGCCCCACAGCTTCACCGCCAGCGCCGGAGGCTCGGCCGTTGCGAACTCCTCGCCCATGAAGTGCGCACCGCAGCGCACATCGGCCAGGATGTTATCCGTCGCCCCGTAGACGCGCCGCTTGCGGAAGGCCTCCAGGATGGCCTCGCGCGTGGGCGCGGTCACCCACAGGTTGCAGTAGGAGGTGTGCGTCGAGATGTGGTCGGAGGAGGCCTGGAAACCCAGCCGGTAACCTTTCTGGAGCGCCAGGGAGACGAAGCCCAGCGGCCGCCAGCCGCCGATCGAGTCGTTGGCGCTGTTGGAGCGCGGGGCGTCCGGCATTTCGTAATTCTGGCGGTGCCCCTGATAGATCTCGACCACCGGCTCGACCAGGGGGTCGTTGTCGCGCCAGTCGGTGCCCATGTTGGTGCCGGAGGTGTGCGAGGCGGCCACCCCGCTGAAGCGCTTCAGATAGCGGTAGAGCATCTGCGTGTCCGGCGCGGGCGCAAAGGGCGCGTCGTCGGCCACCTTGGGCAGGCGCGGCAGGGGCCGCACTCCACGCTGGGCGAACACCACGTTGCGGTGCCCCTCCGGATAGCGCACGCTGCGCTCGTAGGTGAACATGGGGACGAACTTCTCGCCCAGCGTGTAGGCCTCGACCAGCTTCTGCTGGATCCACCAGGAGTACTCGCGCCCGTTGCCGTTGTCATGGTCGCCGGTGCCGCCCCAGTCCATGTAGGCCGCGTCGATGAAGTAGCGATAGGCGTCGATGAGCGGCCCGTCGCGCCCGCCGTCGCCCGAGATCTCGGTATGCCGGTGGAACTCGCCGCGCAGCAGCCGCGGGTTGTCGCCGCCGAGGCGGGCGCGGTAGTTGCGGATGAAAGCGACCTGCTCGAGTTCGGCCTTGATTTCGGCATCCGGCGCCGCGGGCGTCTCCGCCGGCAGCGCCTGAAGCTGCGCGGGCTGCGGCTTGGCGGCCAATTCCATCTCGGCGGCGTAGAGGTCGTTGTTGACCCCGCTGGCGCCGCGCCGCCCGCCGCCCGCGACCACCTGCTGACGGTGATCCGCCGAGGCCACCATCAGCAAGTGCCCAGGGGCGAAGGAAAGCAGCCCCGGGCGGTTATCCAGCAGGTTGTCGGACTTAGGGAAGGGGACCGGCCCGTTCCAGCGCGCCCCGTCGAACCACACCACATGCTCGCCCCACACCGTGCCCACCGGCGAGCGCGATGCCGTGGTGGCCGACCGGAAGGCCAGGAACACCGTGCCCGCGGCATCCACCGCCAGGCGGGGAAAGCTGTTCAGCGGCAGCGGGGGCGCCTGGGTGGCGGCGTTGGGCGCGCGCTTCCGCGCCAGTTCGGGGTTGGGCTGCATCGGGCTCAACGCGGCGATCTGCGGTGCACGCCGCCGCCGCGCCGCCACGCCCGGAAACCCGGGCAGCGCGGCGGCCAGCTCGTCGGCGGTGGCGAAGGCCTGGTTGCCTTCAAAGCACTTCACGCGCAAATTGTGCCCCTGGTACAAGGCGATTCCCGTGCTCTCGTAGGCGCCGAAGTCCTTGCCCCATTTCACGTCCGAGGCTTCGTAGGCCACCCACAGCCGGTTCTGCGGATCATAGGCCGCCGCACTGCGCGCCTCGAAGTTCGGGCTGGCAGCCACCGCCGCCGGCGCGTCCATGCGCACACGCCCGTCCCAGCGCATACGCCGGAAGTAGACGTCGTAGTCGCCCTTGTCGTAGGTATCCCAGGAAACCGCTACTTCTCCATTGCCGGCCGCCGCCAGCGAGGGATCCCAGTCGCTGGCCGGCGAGGTAGACACCGTTTCCTCCCGCGCGAACCGCTCGCCGTCCTGCACCGCCGCCAGAATCTCGAGGTTGCCGTTGCGGAAAGCCTGCCAGGCCAGCCACACGCGCCCGCCCGCGTCGGTGCCCGCCTCCGGATTCAGGTCCGCACCCCGGTCCGTGGTGAGCCGCATCTCGGCGGACCACTTCCCGCCCTGGTAGCTTTTGGCGTACAGGTCGAAGTTGCCGCCGCGGTTGGCGGACCACACCACCCAGGCCCGCTTGCTGCCGTCCACCGCAACGGCCGTCCGCATCACGTCCTGCCCCGGCGCCGACACCTCCATCGACGGGCTCCACACCCGTCTTGATTTCGAGTAGTGCTGGAGCAGCACCTGGTCGCCGCCCGCCGGGCGCGCCAGGAAGTCGAAGCTCTTGGGCTCCTCGCGGAACTGGCCCTGCACCACCGCCGAGCGGTCCCCGTGGGTGAACTCGACGAAACTCACGTATACGTCGTCCCCGCTCTGGGCTACGGCGGGGTAATCCTGCTCTTCGTCGGAGACGGTCAGTTGCACGCTGCTGGGAACGCGCTCGACCAGCACCCGGTTCTTCAGGTAGGGTCTAACCGTACCGAAGGGCAGCTCGGCGGCCGCGAAGGCAAAGTTCCCTTGCGCCGTCTCGAGGGCGAACCGCGCCTGGCCGTCCTCCAGCCGGGCGGTCACAATGACGCCGTTTTCCACCACCGGGGCGAGCCTTCCAGCCGCCTGCGCCGCGGCGGTCGCCTGCCCGCGCCGCGACTGGGCCTTCCAACTGGTGCGGTAGTCGCTGGAGTCCGTTTCGGCGAACCGCCAGCCCTGTATGCTCAGGATGCGCGCGCCGGAGGCGGTGATCTTGCCATCCCACACGGTAGGCTCGGCATCGCCCATTCCCAAGAGAATGCGAAACGCCGCCGCCGGCGGCATCTCGACCGGCTGTGCGCGCCGTCCCTGCCAGCTCAGCGCCACGGTCGCCGCCACGACCGCCAGCGCGAGCACCGCCAATGACACCCGCCTCATGATCCCTACCTCCCCCTCCGGACCGCGCGCGGCGCCACCGCCGCTTCCAGGTCCGGCAAGTCGAAATCCCGCAGCACGCCCGGCGCCAGGATCTCGATCAGATTCTGGTGCAGCTTGGCCCGCACGATCTCCATGTAGGAAGCCACCGTGCCCTCCATCTCGATCCGGCTGAGGCGCGGCTCCAGCACCGCCGCGTATAGCCCCACCACGCCCCCGTGGCCTTTACCCAGCGCGGTTATGCGTGTAGCATCCACATCCTCGCGAGCGGCCAAGTATTCGATCAGCCGCAGCACGTCGTGGACCTGCATCCCCACCATGGTCTTGCCCACCAGGATGGCCCGCATGCAGGGCTGATAGGAACCGCCATACACGCCGGGCCGCTTCGGCGGGGCGCTCTCACCCCACCCGCGCAGGTCCGCCGCCAGCACCACGTGGCCCTCCTTGACCAACGCCTCGATAGGCCCGCCCGGCGCGGCATCCTCCGCCTTGCCCGCCCGGTCGAGATACAGCACCGCGGGCTTCTTCCCCGCGCCGCCTTCGCCCGTGAACAGCAAGGCCGGCACGGTGATGCCCGGCTCGGTCTCGAACGCCAGCTTGTGGATGCGGTAGCCGGGGCGCGGCAAGATCCCGGTCTCGGTGGGCTGGACAGGCTGGAAGTCTATCCTACTGGCGGGCAGGCCCAGGCGCGCTCTCACGGCGGCGCGCAGCTTCGCCGGGTCCTTGATCCGCCCGGGCCGGTAAATCCGCTCCGCCAGCGCCTGGTTGAGCGACTGCACCGTCTCGCCCTTGAGCGACGTGGCCAACTGTCCCGTCGGGGTGCAGTTGAGGTTAGCGTCCGGCTCCGTCTGGACCTCCTCTTCGATGCCTTCCTCCTTCACCCCGTTGAGCCACTGCTGCATCCACTGGTAAGTAGCTTCGCGGAGCGGCTTCGACCAGCCGTGCTTGTCATCGTGCTCGAAGAAAGCGATCCGTTCGGAGGCGCCCAGGACT
>VFZS01000059.1 GCA_016871095.1 Acidobacteriota bacterium | reverse complement strand
CCAGTGTCGATCGTCGCTGCCAAAGTGGGTGTGCATCTCCGCCAGGCCCGGCATCAGGTACCAGCCCTCGGCCTCGATGCGCTCCGCGTCCGGAGGAATCGCTACACTCTCCGCCGGGCCCACCTCCGCGATACGCCCGTCCCGCACGATGACGGTGTGACGCTCCAGCACGCGCTCGGCGTCCATGGGAACCACGTTCACATCGACGAAGGCCATCGGAGTCGAGGCGGGGAGCGTAAGCGGAACCGCGGGGCCCGCCCCGGCCCAGCCTGCCCACACCGCGCAGGCGAGCGCCAGGCCCAGCCGCCACTGCCGCCGCCGGCTACTTCCAGCCATATGCCGACATCATGATCTGGAACAGCCAGGTGTTCGGGATGAAGCCTCGCACCCGCTCCGCTCCCGGGCCCTCCGCCGCCACCAGCACTTCCTCCGCGTTGTGGTGCCCCGCCAGCTTCATCAGGGGCACGATATCCTCACCCGGCACGCCGCTGCGGGGCAGGTGCAGATCGTAGGAATGATCGGCGGTAAACAGGATCAGGGTGTCGGCGCCCTTCATCCGCTCGGCGGTGCGGCGCACGATCCTGTCCAGTTCGATCATGGCCTCCAGGCTCTTCCGCGCTTCCCCCAAGTGGGTGTCCAATTCCACCATCAGAAAGAAGCCCTTAGGATTACGAGAGAGCACCGTCAGCGCGCAGTCCACCCACTCGGCGAGCTTGAACTCCTCGGACTCGAACAGGGCCACCAGCCTGGCGGCGCGCGGCTGGGCGCCGCGACAGGATTCCGGGCTGGTGACGCGCTGGTAGCCCTTGGCGGCCAGCTCCGGCCAGATGTCCATTCCCAGCGCCGCTGTCTGCTTCTCCACCACTCCCCGGCCCAGCCCCACGACGAGGTCCGGGCCGTCTCCGAAGCGGGGCTTCAAGATCTGGAGGAAGATCTCCCCCTGTTTGGAGCGGTCATTGTTGTGGGCGTAACAGGCCGCGGGCGTGGCGTCGGAGATGGGACGGTCGGTAAGAACCCCGGTCGAAAGCCCGCGCTCTTCGGCGTACTCCAGGATGGTCTTCAAGGTCTCGCCATCGCGCCGGCCGCGCACCGCGGCCGCCGACTGAGAGATGACGCCGTTGTTGGTCTTCTGGCCGGTGACGATGGCGGTCATCCCAGCGGCGGAATCCGTCACCCAGTTGGAGGCGCTGGAAGTGTCCGACAGGCCGATGTACGGCATCTGCTGTACGTACAGAGCCTGCGGCTTGCCATAGCCATGGAGGCTGGCCGCATTCACCGTGGGGATTCCTCCGCCGTCGGCCAGAAACAGAATCACATTCTTCGCCCGCGCTTCTCCGGCGGGCAACACAGGCAGGGTCAGCAGGGGCAGTAGCAGGATAATGCGTCGCGTGTTTCGCATGAGCCTTAAACAGAATAGTATCAACTCAGCCATCTCGACACTCGTATGCGCCCTCACCGATAGTCAATCATGACCTTGTTGCGGGGCCCGCAAGGAGTGTCCAGGCGTAAGGTTACGGTGTCGTTACCGCAAGGAAGCCTTCACCGGGTGGTGGGTGACGTACTCGGTCTTCACTGGCTCACCCCGGTCCGCCATCACCCGTAGCAGCAACTGGTAGTGAGCCGGCGCTCGGTCCAGCCCCACCCTCTGTGCCAGGGCTCGGGCCGTTTCGGCTCGCGTAACCTCGCTCACCGCTGCCAGGACCCCCGGCTCGCTGTGGGCCGCCAGCACCATGATGTCGCGGCCGGCGCGCAAGCCCGGGAAATGCGCAACCACTGCGTAGGTCATACTCCGGTGATCCGGTGTCGAGTACACTTCTTTCTCACCCGGCTGCGGCTTGCGGTTGTAGAAGTTGTTGTCCGGGCCCAGCTCAAAGTCCTGCTCGTAGGGCAGGCGTTGCAGCAAGGGGTTCATCCGCGCCGCCCCCAGGAAGAGGATGTTGCGGCCGTGGAGGTCGTCCCATACCGCCCGGTCGGCCGGGACCGCGCGCAGGTTGCAGCCCAACCGCACGAAAAAGGTGGTCAACTGCTGGAGGGCCCGGGCGTCCCCCATCAAGGCATAGTCATAGCGCGGGCCCAGCAGCGGCCCTAGCCGCTGCTCCATGCCCTGAAAACCGGGTTCCATCCGGAAGCGCGCCGGATCGTTGACACCCAGCAGACGCACGAACAGGTTGTGCCGCGAGCTGATGAAGAAGACCGGACTTCCAAACACTACCGTAACGTCCGCTCCGCTGTCCAGCATCCGCCCCCACAACGGGGCGAAGTCCTTCCGGGCAACCTCCTGACGCGCCAGCTCCCGCCGCATGGACTCCGCCTCCCGGCTCAATGTCGCCACCCGGTAAAGGGCCGCCACAGCCACCACCGCCACCGCCAGCAAGGCGATCACCGCGGGCCGCCGCAGGATGCCGGCCCAGGCATGCACCCGCCTCCCGCGGGGGAGCGGTTGCCGCTTCTGGAACGCCGGAACGTACGATCCCTTGGGGAACGAAATCACGATCGGGTCTTCGCGTCCCTCGGTTTCGTAATACCTGGCCAGCTTGGTGCGCAGCCTGCCGGCCTCCACACGCACAATGGGGTCGGTCCGCGGGTCATAGGTCTCCTCGCGGTCGAAGACCTCCACACCGACAAAGTACTCCTTGAGCTGTTCTCCCCTGCCCCGCAAGGTCTCTTCCACGGCCACCCGCAGAAAGCGGCTCAAGCGCTCCGACTGAGCGAAGGCCGCGCTGGCAAGATCCGCTCGAGCTCACTGCCAACCGCTTCCGGCGCGAGGCCGGCTCCGCCCCTGTCAGACGATGTGAGCACTACCTTCCCCTGGGCGCCAGAAAACCCCTTCGGGCAAACTCGGGGGCATTATATCAGAGCCACGCTTACGGCATCCTTAGCGGCCCTCGGGAGGGCAACCAGCCGGCCATCCGCTCGAAGAAGGCCAGCGTCTTGCGTGCGCAGGTCTCCCAGTGGTACTGCCGCGCTACCTCGAGGGCACGGCAGGTAAGAGCCTCCCGCTCCGCCGGCGCCAGCAGCAGGCGCTCCATTGCGGCCCGTAGCTCCGACACACTGCGAGGGTCCACCAGCACTGCGGCGCCACCGGTGATCTCCGGCAATGAGGACACGTTCGAGGTCACCACCGGCACACCCGCCACCATGGCCTGGGCCACCGGGAAGCCAAAGCCCTCGTACAGCGAGGGGTAGGCGAACAGCGTCGCGCCGGCGGTGAGCCCGGGCAGGTCCGTCTCCGGCACGTAGTCGAGGTAGCGCACTCCCCCTCCCTGAGCGCGCACACGGTCAATCAGCGACCGCTGCGCCCACCCCGTGGGACCCGCCACCACCAGATCGTACTCCGCCCGCAGCCAGGACGGCAGCCCGAGGTAGGCGTCCAGCAATACCTCCAGGTTCTTGCGGGGTTCCACCGTACCCACGAACAATATGTAGGTGCGCGCCAGCCCGTACTTCGCCCGGACCGCCCCGACCGCCTCGGCCGGCACCTCGAAAAACCCTTCCGCGACACCCGGGTAAATCACCTCGATCCGCTGCGGATCCAGATCCAGAATGCGCACAGCGTCCTGGCGCGTGTGCTCCGAGATGGCAATCAGGCCGTCGGCCCGGCTGACCACCTGCTCGGCAAAACGCTTGGCGCCGACCACATTGGCCCGGGTGTGCGTCTCCGGCAGCAACCAGCAGGTCATGTCGTACAGCGTGGCGGTCACGCGGCAGTTCCCTGGCGTACGGACCAGGAGCTGCGAGGCGTGAAACACGTCCGCGCGGCGCCTCATCCGGTCCAGCAGCAGCGCACCCAGCCGGTTGGAAAGGTGCAGCAGGGCCACTCCCCGCAGTGTGGTCCACCGCCCGGCGAGCGAGCGCTGGTGGTCCAGCGACCCGAAGCGCCAGGCGACGGGAAACGTACATACGCTCTCTTCTCCCGCCAGCCAGCGCAGGTGCAGCAGCCAGTAGTAGAGGTAGTTCTTCACCCCCGCGCTGCGCAGGAGCAATGGCGTGGCATCAACGCAGACTCGCATCAGTCCAGGTTCGTGTACAGGGCTTTACCACCAGCCCAAGCTATGCGACGCAGCCGTTCGCCGCCCACCAAACCCTCCAGGCGTGGAAGGGCCGTATCCTCCGCCGCCAGGAAATACCTCTCCTCAGTTGACCACAAAGCCTGGAGCTGCGCGTCGTCGATGAAAACCCGCGGCGCGCCCGGGGCGTGGGAGCCGTACTCCAGATTGGTCACCCGGCCGTTCAGCAGCAGGGCATCGCGGTTGGTGTAGAAGAACACCGAGGAGAAGACGTAGTACTGGTTGTCCACGATCAGCCTGCCGCGCGGCGCCCTGGCTAGCGCCTCCGCCAGCGGGCGAGACGAAAGATAGGGATCAAATACCACCAGCGCCAGCCGCGCGGCATGAAGCAGGATCACCATCATCACCGCCGACGCCAGCAGCGCCAGCGCCGGGCGCAGCGCCAGCGCCCCAAGCGCTCCGATCATGAACGCCCCCGCCGCCACCCCGAGCGGCAGCCGCAAGTACGCCAGCGAGTCCAGCGTGAGGTCATGCATGTGCCCTAACGAGAGGGTGTACACCTCCGGATTGCGGGTGAGCGCCGTGGAGATGTCACCCGGCGTCGGAGTATTCCAGACGCCTACCAGCAGGACCATAGCCACGATCGCCGCCAGCGCAGCTACTCCACCGGCCAGCTTCACCCCGAATCGTGCGGCGCCTCCGCCCGCTGCCATCACTGCACCCACCAGCAGCGCCAGAGCCGGGTAGACGGGCATCGAGTAGTACTCCTGGGTGGTCGAGAAACTCAGGAAAACCAGCAGGAAGCCCGCCCAGCAGGCGGCCAGCAGGCGCGCGCACCCGCCCCGGTCCACGGGCCTGAATCCCAGGCGCGGCACGCCCGCCAGCATTCCGCTCCAGGGGAACAGCCACACCAGGTTCAGCAGCCAGAATTCGAGGCGCGGCACGGTGTTGTAGTCGCGCGGGTGCCGGAGGTTGAGAAAGCGCAATAGATGCTCGTTGATGAAGTAGAACCAGAAGAAACCCCGGTAGCGGCCCGGCTCGCTGCGCAGCGTGAAGTCCAGGTAGGGCGGGTTGGCCAGAGTGGCTGCCACGTGCCAGGGCGCCGCAATCACCAGGAAGACCAGCAACCCCGAGAACGGACGCAGCCGCTGCCAGGTTCGCCGCCGCAGAAGCTGGCGCGTGAGAAGCAGATACAAGAACCCCGCGCCTCCCGGCGCCACCAGCGCGATCAGCCCCTTCAGCAGAACACCCGCCGCCAGGCTGGCCGCCAGCAGCGCCGCCCACAACCGCGGGCGCGGCTCGTCCTCGTCCAGCGCCCGCAGAAACGCCCACAGCGCCACGGTCACCGCCAGCGTCAGCA
Organism: Acidobacteriota bacterium; assembly: GCA_016871095.1. Lineage (GTDB taxonomy): Bacteria > Acidobacteriota > Terriglobia > Bryobacterales > Bryobacteraceae > VFZS01. Next base: position 8,633 of record VFZS01000059.1, on the reverse strand, counting down.
GCACGTCCGGGATCAGGATGCGGGTGAACAAGAACAGCCCCACGCAGGTGGCCAGGCTCAAGCCCGCGTAGAAACCCGCGCGCGCCGAGAACGCCCAAGCGCCGAACCGCGCCGTCACCCAGCACAGCACGATGGCGGCCAGCCCCACCGGGATCCGGGCCGCCCAGTCATGCACCCCGAACACGGCGAACGACAGCGCCATCAGCCAGTACTTGAGCGGGGCCTTTTCCAGGTACGCGACGCCGTCCAGCCGCGCCGTTACCCAGTCTCCCGTTTCCAGCATGGTGCGCGCGATCTGCGCCTGGACCGCGTCCACGTCGTCCATCAGCGCGGGCGGGCTGAGGATGCCGCCCAGGTAGATGACCGCCGCGAACAGAACGACGGTTAGCTCGTAGCGAACGCCCAGGCGGACTCGCCCGTTTCGGGCCGCGCCGCCGGCACGCCTCGGATCTTCCACCGCTCCATCCACAGGAACAGGACCAACAGACCCCATAGTTGAAATCCGAGGTTAACACGGCGCTCCAGGTGGGCGCGTACAGCCTCCAGCAGCGGCTCGGCGAGGAACACTCCGGCGCGGCGGATGGCGTCTTCGGTGAGCGTGTCGAGGAGAAGCGGTTTGAGCACCCCCCGCAGCCACTCGTGCGCCGGGATGTCAAAGCCCTCCTTCTTGCGGCGCAGCACGGCCTCGGGGAGCTTCCCGCGCATCAGCTCGCGGAGCACCAGCTTGTGCCGCCGCCCGCGGATTTTCAAGCCCTCCGGCAGCGCGGACGCGAACTCCACGATGCGGTGATCCAGGAAGGGCGGACGCACCTCCAGGCTGTGCGCCATGCTCATGCGGTCGCACTTGTAGAGGATGTCGTCGGGCAGGTAGTAGAGCTGATCGAACCACAGGTAACGGTTCACCCGGCCGCACCGCTCTGCCCCGGCGGGAAGGGCCCTGAACAGGTCGCCGATGCCGTTGCATTCCACGGCCCCGTGGAAGCCCCGTTTCTGGGCAGGCGAGAACGCCCCGTTCCAATAGCAGTGGGCCTCGTCCGGTGGCAGCAGCGAGCCTTCCAGAAATCGTTTGACCTTGTACTCCAGGCTGACCTTGTCGTCGGAGACGGGCCACCAGCGCAGGGCCTTCAGCGCCAGCCGGCGCAGAGGCGCGGGGACCAGCGCCAGGTATCGCGCCAGCCGGTCGGCGCGGTAGGTGACGTAGCCCCCGAACAGCTCGTCGGCGCCCTCACCGCTCAGGGCGACCGTCACGTGCTCCCGGCTCATACGGGACAGAAACCACACCGGCAGGGCGCCGGCGTCCGCGCTGGGTTCATCCGAGTAGTACGCCATCTCCTCGACGGCCCCGGCCAGATCCTGCGAGGGATTCAGATCGGCTTCATGATGCTCGGTTCCGTAGCGCGCCGCTACTTCGCGGAAATACCGGCTCTCGTCGAAGCTGCGCCCGGCGAAGGACACCGAGAAGGTCTTGAGCCGCGCGGAGGTAGCCGCCGCGGCGTAATGCAGGATGGTCGAGGAGTCGATACCGCCGCTAGACCACACTCCCAGGGGCACGTCCGAGAGCAAGTGTTCGCGCACGGCCTCCTTCAGCAAGCGGTCCAGTTCCTCGGCGGCCGCCGGCAGCGTCCAAGCCCGATCCGGCTCGAACTGCAAGCGCCAATAGGGTTCGGTGTGCATCTGCCCCTGCCGCCACTCCAGCCAGCACCCCGGCGGCAGCTTGCGAATGCCGTCCACCAGGGTGTGTGGGCACGGGACGTAGTTCAGCGAGAGGAAGTAGTTCAGGCCCCCCAGGTCCAGCCGCCGCTCCACCTCCGGGTGCGCCAGGATGGCTTTCAGTTCGGAGCCGAAATAGAACTCCCCCCCGCGCAGGTGGTAGTACAGAGGCTTGATGCCCAGCCGGTCGCGCGCCAGTACCAGGCGCTGCCGGGACTCGCTCCACAGAGCCACGCCAAACATGCCGCGCAGACGGCTGAAGCAGCCGGTGTCCCATTCGCCAAACGCTTCCAGCACCACCTCGGTGTCGGAGCGCGTCCGGAAACCGTGGCCCAGGCATTCGAGTTCCCGCCGCAACTCCCGGTAGTTGTAGATCTCCCCGTTGAAGACAATGACCGTATCCTGGTCCGCCGAGATGATAGGCTGGTCGCCGCCCTCCAGGTCTATGATGCGCAGGCGGGCTACGCCCAGGGAGATGGCATCCGACTCGTAGAACCCTTGCTGGTCGGGACCCCGATGCGCCAGCGACGCGGTGGCGCGGTGAATACGGTCCCGATCAGATTTCAGGCTTCGGTGTGTGAATCCAGCGATCCCGCACACGGTCCTTCACCCAACCACTGCACCTGACCGAATGTAGCACGACTGGGGGCCGTACGCCGCCCCCCTCCACGCGGTGTAGTCTGGGAGAGAGCGAAAGGACTCTCTCCCACATGCACTCTGCTCTCAACCGTCGTGACCTTCTGCGGTCATCGCCCGTTGGCCTCGGGCTGCTCTTCCTCAAACCCGAGACCGTCCGCGGCTCGCAGGCGAACTCTGCGGTCTCGGTGGGGCTGGTCGGCTGCGGCCGCCGCGGGAACTTCGTAGGCGAGATCTTCGCCAAACGCAAGGACGCCGCCATCACCGCGATCTGCGACATCTACGACGACATGCTCGCCGGGGCCAGGCGGCTCTTCCCCGCCGCCCGGACCTGCAAGAAGTACGACGACATGTTGGCCGCCCCGATCGACGCAGTCCTGATCGCCACCCCTCCGCACGTGCGCCCCGACCACTTCGAAGCCGCCGTGGCGGCCCGCAAGCACATTTTCATGGAGAAGCCGGTGGCGGTGGATGCCGCGGCCTGCCGCCGCGTGCTGGCCGCGGCCCGCAAGGCCGACAAGAGCAAGCGCATCTCCGTGGACTTCCAGCAGCGCTACGGAAAGGATTACCGCAAGGCCCGCCAGATCTTGCAGTCGGGCCAGCTCGGCGCCATGCGCATGATCCGCGCCGCCTGGATGGCGGGCGCCATTCCCTACCGCCAGGGCGTGACCCCGCCCGAAGAGAAGATGCGCAACTGGCTGTTCTACCGCGACACCTCGGGCGACATTGTCGTCGAGCAGGACTGCCACAACTTCGACGTCGTCAACTGGTTCATGGGCGCCCACCCGCTGAGCGTCTCCGGCTACGGCGGCCGCCTCTCCTACAAGATCGGCGACATCATGGATCACCTGGCCTGCACCTTCCGCTTCGCCAATGGGATCGTCTTCAGCTACGCCGCCAACCAGTTCTCGACCCGCGGCTACCGGGACATTTCCGAGACCTTCATCGGCGAGAAAGGCGCCCTAACCACCTCGCGGCAGGGCTACGTGCACTACGACAAGATCGTGGATGAGAACCTGCCGCCGCGCGGTTACGTCATCCCCACCGGCAAGGACGCCCCCACGGTGGTGTCCACCAACTACGACATCACCGACGACGCGGTGGCGGAGTTCGTCGAGGGCGTGCGCTTCAACCGCCTCGAGAACGCCGCCTTCTCCGCGGTCGAGACCATGTACACGGCCATCATGGCCCGCACCGCCATCTACACCGGCAAGGAGGTCACCTGGGAAGAGATCCAGCAGTAGGGTAGACCTCTGGTCTGCCCGGCGACCCCCTGGTCGCCGCCGGCCGCAGCTCACTCGTAACGCAGCGCTTCGGCCGGGGGGATGCGCGCGGCGCTGCGGGCTGGATACAGCGTCGCCAGGAAGCTGACCAGCAGCGCGGCGGCGGCGATCCACAGCCCGTCCACCCAGCGCGGGTCGAAGGGCACGTAGCTGAGGGCGTAGACCGATTCGTCCAGCCGGATCCAGCGGTGCCGGTCGGCCAGGAAGCTCAGCGTGTAGCCGGCGGCCAAACCCAGCAGGGCGCCCACCGCCCCGATGAGCACGCCCTGGAACATGAAGATGCGCCGGATCTGCTCCCGCCGCGCCCCCATCGACATCAGCACCGCGATGTCGCGGTATTTCTCCATCACCATCATGACCAGCGTGATCAGGATGTTCAGCGCGGCCACCAGCACGATCAGCCCGATGGTCACCCAGGTGACCGCTTTCTCCATGCGCAGCGCATTGAAGATCTGCCGGTTCTGCTCCATCCAGGTGGTGGCGGCGAACTTGGGCCCGGCCATGCGCTCGACCGCCCGCGCCACTTCCGGAGCTTTATAGAGATCGTCGATCTTGAGCTCGATGGCGTTGACCACGTCCTCGAGCCCCAGCAGCCGCTGCGTGGCCCCCAGCGAGGCGAACGCCCAGGCCACGTCCACGTCGTAAAACCCCGATTCGAAAATACCCGCCACCCGGAAGCGCTCCGTCTTGGGCCACGGCCCCAGCGGAGTCAGGTTGCCCTGGGGGCTGATCACCGTGGCCAGGCTGCGCAGGCGCATGCCGGTTTTCTCCGCCAGTCGCGCGCCCAGGATGATGCCGGGCGGATCCCCGCTCCGCAGCCCCTCCACGGAACCTTCCCTCAAGCGGCCCAGCAAGCCCCCGGCTTCCCCGCCCCCGAGCTCCACTCCCTTGAGCACGGCGCCCTCGGCTTGCAGCGGCCCCGAAAGAAACACCGCCCCGTACAGGCTGGGCGAGGCGCTGACCACCCGCGGCGCCTGCCGCAGCTTGCCCGCCAGCTCCCGCCAGTTCTCGATGCCGAAGCCAGGCTCTTTTTCGAGCAGGGTGACGTCCGCGGTGGCGCTCAACAGATTCCGCTGAAGCGTGTTGCGAAAGCCGTTGTTGATGGCCAGCGCGATCACCAGCGACATGACGCCGGCGGCCACGCCCAGCACCGAGATCACGGTGATGACGGAAATCACCGCCTGCTTGCGCTTGGCCCTCAGGTAGCGCCGGGCGACGAACAACTCGAAGCGGGCAGGCACGGCGTCAACTATCGGCTTCGCGCAGCCGGTCGGCCAGCCCCAGCGGGCCCTCCGGACGCAGCAGGGGAAAGAGGATCACGTCCCGGATGGAGCGCGAGTCGGTCAGCAGCATCACCAGCCGGTCGATGCCGATGCCCTCACCACCCGTCGGGGGCATTCCGTGACACAAGGCGCGCAAGAAATCCTCGTCCATCTGGTGGGCTTCTTCGTCGCCCGCCTCCCGCAGGGCCAGTTGCGCGTCGAAGCGGCGGCGCTGCTCCAGCGGGTCGTTCAGCTCGGTGTAGGCGTTGGCGATCTCCATGCCCGCGGCGATGATCTCGAAGCGCTCCACCAGGCCCGGGTCCTCGGGCTTGTTCTTGGACAGCGGCGAGGTCTCCACCGGGAAGTCATAGATCAACGTGGGCTGGATCAGCCGCTCCTCGGCCACGCGCTCGAACAAGTCGACCAACGCCTCTCCCGGCGTGGCCTTGGTGGAGTGCCACTTCAGCCACTCCGGGTCCTTCACCTGCTCCAGCGTGGGCCGTTCCCCACCTTGCCAGAACTCGACCACCGCTTCCCGCATGCTCAGCCGCGGCAGCCGTCCGAAATCCAGCTTATGGCCCTGGTAGGTCACCTCGGCCGAGCCGGTGGCGTCCACCGCCACCTCCCGCAGCAGCTCCTCGGACAGATCCATCAGGCCGCGGTAGTCGGTGTAGGCCTGGTAGAACTCGAGCATGGTGAATTCCGGATTGTGCTGCGTCGAGATCCCCTCATTGCGGAAGTTGCGGTTGATCTCGTAGACCCGGTCCAGCCCGCCCACCACCAGCCGCTTCAAGTACAGCTCCGGCGCGATGCGCAGGTACAAGTCCAGGTCCAGCGTGTTGTGGTGGGTGAGGAAGGGCCGCGCGGTCGCCCCGCCGTAAAGCGGCTGCATCATGGGCGTCTCCACCTCGACGAAGCCGCGCGCCTCCAGGCGCCGCCGCAGCGAAGCGATGATCCGGCTGCGCGTCAGAAACACCTGGCGCGCCTCGGGCGCCGCCAGCAGGTCCAGGTACCGCTGCCGGTAGCGGATCTCGACATCCTCCAGGCCGTGCCACTTCTCCGGCATGGTCAGCAGCGTCTTGGCCAGGAACTCCAGGCGCTCGACGTGGACGCTCAGCTCCCCCGTGCGGGTGCGGAACAGGTAGCCTTCCGCGCCCACTATGTCGCCCAGATCGAGCAGCTCGAACAGCCGGAAGTCGCGCTCCGGTACGCAGTCCTGCCGCACGTAGATCTGGAGCCGCTCGCCCCCGCTGGCCAGGTGCGCGAAACCCGCCTTGCCCATGCGCCGGATGGTGTGCAGCCGCCCGCAAATCTTCACCGTGACCCGGGGCTCGAGCTCCGCCGCGCTCTTTGACCCGTAGCCCGCGCGGATTTCCTCGACGGTGTGGGTGAAATCGAACCGCCGACCGTAAGGCCGATAGCCCAGCGCCTCGATCTGGCGGATCCCCTCCAGCCGTTGCTGGAACAACTCTTGCTCCTGGGACAATCCCGTCTCCTTCGCCGTGGGACAAGCTTCAGACGGTGCTGAAGAACTCGCTGGTCAAGCTAAAGCTTAACCCACGAGGCTCGCAACTGCTTGAGCCTGCGTGTGGGACATGCTTCAGCTGGTCCGCCCTAGCGACAGGGAGCGAGTTTTTCAGCACCGTCTTCAGCTTGTCCGGAAGGCTCCATTATAATTGACCCTTGGCCTCCCTCTCCATCGTCATCCCCGCCTTCAACGAGGGGCAACGCCTGGGCGCCACCCTGGACGCCGTGCTCGGCTACCTCCGCGACGCGCATTTCGAGGACCCTGAGGTGCTGGTGGTGGACGATGGCTCCACCGACGACACCGTCGCCGTGGTGGAGCGCTTCCGCGCCACCCATCCCGAGGTGCGCCTGTTGCGCAACCCGGGCAACCGTGGCAAGGGCTACTCTGTGCGCCACGGGATGCTGGAGGCCTCGGGGGACTGGATCCTCTTCACCGACGCCGACTTGTCCGCGCCCATCGAGGAGTTGGCCCGCCTGCTCGACGCCGCCGCGCCCCGCCAGGCCGCCGTGGCCATCGGCTCGCGCGCCTTGGACCGCTCCCTGATCGGCGTCCACCAGTCCTGGTTCCGCGAGAACGCGGGGCGCATCTTCAACCTGCTGGTGCGGCTGAGCGCGGGGCTGCCCTTCGCCGACACCCAGTGCGGCTTCAAGCTATTCAGGCGCGATGCGGCGCGCCAGGTCTTCCGCCGCCTGCGCCTGGAGCGCTTCGGCTTCGATGTGGAAGCGCTCTACCTGGCCCGCAAGCTGGGTTTCAAGGCCGTCGAGGTCCCCGTCCGCTGGAGCCACTCCGAGGGCACCAAGGTGCGCATGCTCAGCGACAGCCTCAACATGTTCCTTGACCTGGCCCGCATCCGCTGGAACGATCTGCGCGGCCGGTACCGCTGAGCTGCGCCTACCGCTTCACAATCACCTCGCGCAGGTGGTCCCGGGTGAGGAAGAACTTGACCGCTTCAAAACCCTGGAACAGCTTCTCGATGGCGCGGTTGTTGAACAACTGGGCGGGCTGCCGCAGCCCGCGCGGGGCCAGCGACAGCGTGCGCGCGTCGCAGATCCGGTACGTATACGTCGGCACCCGCTCGGCGCGCTCGTCGCCGTGAAAGATGGCCAGCAGGTAGGCGCGCGGCTTGACGATGCGCCGCAGCCGGTCCACCACCGCCTGCAACAGCGGGGAGGCCAGGTACTCGAGCAGGTCCCACACCAGCGCGCCGTCGCAGGATGCCTCCGGCAGATTCAGGCTTTGCGCCAGCAGCCGCTCGATGCGCTCCGGGTCGCACTGGTTGGCGTAGAAGTCGCCCCGACCGAACAGCTCGTCCAGGGTCTGGAGCAGATCCTCCGAGTAGAGGCGGTGCCCCAGCCCGGTGATCAGCCCCACGCTGGCCTGGGAAGCGCCCGACAGGTCCAGCAGCGTCAGCCCGTGCTCGCCCTGGATGTAGCCGAAGAACTGCTCCAGGCCGTTGCTGTGGCGCGAGTAGGGCTGCTGCCTGCCGGCCTCATCGTGCGAGTCCCGGGCGAAGACAGACATGGCCGGCCGCGGCGGCGCGTCCTACGGCTTGGGCTCGACGCCCGCCAGCGGCGCCGCCGCCGCGATCTCCGCCACCGCCGGGCGGGAGCTGACCGGGGGTCTGGCGGCCTCCGGCTTCACGATGTCGATGCTGCCCTTGAAGTAGGCCCCGTCCTCGATGATGATCCGGCCGGTCTTGATGTCGCCCACCAGCTTCGACTCCTTGCGGATGTCGATGCGTTCACCGGCCTCGACATTGCCTTGAACCGATCCGAGCACCACCACCTCCCGCGCCCGGATACTGGCCTGTAACTTGCCGTGCGGGCCGATGGTGAGCCGGTTTTCCGGCACCTCCACGGTGCCTTCGATCTCGCCGTCCAGGTACAGGTCTTCGCGGCTGAAGATCTGACCCTTGATGACGACCGACTTGCCGATGGAAGCGACGCCGCGGGGCGCTTCCGGTTCTGCGGGCCGGGGCGGCGGGGGGGTAGGCATAGGGGCTGGCATAGATTCTCCTCGTGTGGCTGGCTCTACCGGAGCAGGCGGCGCTACAGGGGCCGGCTTCGGCGTGATCTCCTCATCCCTGCGTTTCCACATTAATGATGTCTCCGAACTACAATCCAACTGTGGGGTGTCCCTTACATACTATCTCCCCGCGCCGTTCCTGGCAACGCACCCTTGAAAAACCGGGACAGGCTAGCGGGAGTTTCACAG
>VFZS01000058.1 GCA_016871095.1 Acidobacteriota bacterium | reverse complement strand
CCTTGGGGTGCGAGGGCAGTTCGGGGGCGTTCGGGACATCTCGCGCAGGAACGCTTCCATGGTCGAGGATCCCGCCTACCGGCGCATCAACGGGGGAGGCAAGCGCATCGAGATGGTCCACCTGATCCCCATGACCTGGCCGGAAGTGCTGGCCATCCCCACCGGCCCGGCCATCTTCCACGGGGATGACTTCTCGCCGGTCAGTGCCGAGAAGCCCGCCCGCGCGGGCGAGCTGCTCATGATGAGCGTCAGCGGGCTCGGCCCGGTCAAACCCAACCTCGACCCCGGCAAGCCTTTCCCGGCTTGGCAGGTCGGCAAGGAACATCAGGTCAACTCCCCAGTCGAGGTCACGGTGAATGGCAAAGCTGCCGCCGTGACGAGCGCCATTGGCTGGCCCGGCATGAACAACGTCTACCGTGTGGACTTCCGGGTGCCCGAAGGCACCGCCGCGGGCACGGCCACCCTGGGCCTGAGCGTGGCCTGGATCAACGGACCCGAGGTGAAGATCCCGGTGCGGTGAGCGCGCTACTCGGGAAGGCACCGCCTAGTCAGGCCGGGGCGCCGGCGGCTGCCGGCCCAGCAGTTCCAAGTGCCTGGGCTCGGCGCCGACGACAGCCTTCAGAGGAATAGACCGGTCAAAGGTTGCGAGCCGGCCCCGGTGACGCAGCGCCAGGCCCAGCAAGTACACATCCGTGGTCTTCTGGTGGCTGTCGATCATCTGCGGGCGGAACAAGGTCGCATCCAGCAGGGAAACCTCGTCCTCCCAGAATTCGTGGTGGGGAGTTGAGCAGAATGCGCGGAGGCGTGCGACCACTTCCGCTGGGGTGGCCTCCACGGTGGGGTAGGCCGGGCTGCTCAAGACGCGGACGCAGCCGTTGATAGTGAGCGCACAGGTCGCCCAGCCGCGTCTGCGGTTGACGCCAAACCACCGGTGCGCGTCCTCATGATGGGGGTGCGCCGGATCGAACAGCGCCACCAGCACGTTAACGTCGAGCAGGGCCGCACTCATAGTCCGTCTCGCAACTGGTTGACCAGGGCCAGGTGCGGCTTGCGAGCGCCGGCCTTCGGCACGAACACGGGCACGCCGTTCCTCAGCCTGGAAATGGTCTTCGGCTCCAGCGCCTGCCTGACCAGTTGGGAGATGAGCTGCCCCGCAGTGGTCCCGCGCTGCTGGGCAAGCTGTTTGGCGAGCGCCAGCACATCGTCGTCTAGATTGAGGGTAGTCCGCACGCACTCCTATAGTAGCGCATCACGCATCACCCTTGCGATGTACGATGCGGGATCGCGCCCGCCCAGGGAACGACGGCAAACACGGCCACCCTGGCCTGAGCGTCGCCCGGCTCTGGCTGCTGCGCTCCCGCCGCCGCAGCCTGTGGCTACAGGTCCAGCCACGCTAAGATGGTTGATTACACCCCTTTGATCAACAAACTCGTTCTGGAAAACCTCAAACACCGCCCCGTGCGCACCGCCCTGAGCGTGCTGGCCGTGGGCCTGGAAGTCACCATGATCCTCAGCCTGGTGGGTCTGTGTGAGGGGATGCTGCAAGACTCCGCGCGCCGCGCGCGCGGCGTGGGCGCGGACGTCTGGATCCGTCCCGGCGGCAGCTCCGTGATCAGCTTCAGCGCCCCTTCGATTCCCCAGAAGATGACTGAGTTCCTGGAGCGTCAGGAGCACGTGCAGGTGGTCACCGGCAACCTGGTGCACCCCATCGGCGGCGTGGATACGGTCACCGGCATCGATCTGGCGGGCTTCACCCGCATGAACGGCGGCTTCCGGTACCTCTCCGGCGGGCCGTTTGAGCGGCCCGAGGACATCCTGGTGGACGAGTACTACGCCCGGCAGCGCAAGCTCGCGGTGGGTTCCACCCTGCGCATCCTCAACCGCGACTGGCGCGTGTGCGGCGTCGTCGAGCCGGGCAAGCTGGCGCGTCTGATCGTGCCGCTGGACCTGCTGCAAGAGCTGACTGCCAACAACGGCAAGCTCAGCCAGGTATTCGTCAAGCTGGACCGCCCGGAGAACCTCCCGGCGGTGATCGCCTCGCTCAAGGCGCAGTTGCCCAACTACCAGATCTACTCGATCGAGGAATTCACCTCGCTGTTCACCGTCGAGAACGTGCCCGGCTTGCAGGCGTTTATCAACATCGTGATCGGCCTGGCGGTGGTGGTGGGCTTCCTGGTGGTGTTCCTGTCCATGTACACGGCGGTGCTGGAGCGCACTCGCGAAATCGGCATCCTCAAGGCGCTGGGCGCTTCGCCGGGCTACGTGCTGCGGATAATCGCCCGGGAGACGGCGCTGCTGGCGGTCACAGGCTCGCTACTGGGCGTGGGGCTATCGTATGCGACCCGCTGGCTCATCATGGTGCTGGTGCCGGCCTCACTCAGCCAGGTGATTGTGACGGGCTGGTGGCCCATCGCCGCGGGCATAGCCCTGGGCGGGGCGCTGCTCGGATCCGCCTATCCCGGCTGGCGCGCCGCGCGCCAGGACCCCATCGAGGCGCTGGCCTATGAGTAGCAGCCCCATCATCCAGGTGCGCGACCTGTGCAAGGTCTTCCGGGTGGGCGACGTGGACGTGCATGCGCTGCGGGGCGTGGACCTCACCGTCGAGCGCGGCGAGTTTCTGTGCGTGGCGGGGCCTTCAGGCTCCGGCAAGTCCACGCTGTTTCACGTGCTGGGCGGGCTGACCTCGCCCACCGCCGGCGAAGTGCTGGTGGAGGGCCGCGACCTGGCCCGCATCTCCGACGCCCAGCGCACCGAGCTGCGCAAGACCAAGGTCGGCTTCGTCTTCCAGAAGTACAACCTGCTGCCCACGCTCACCGCCGCTGACAACATCGCCATCGCCCGTCACATCGCCGGGCGCCCGCAGGACCACGACGCCCAGTTCGAGCAGGTGCTCGAGCTGCTGGGCATACGCCACCGGCTGCACCACAAGCCCAGCGCGCTCTCCGGCGGCGAGCAGCAGCGCGTGGCCATCGCCCGCGCCATCGTGAATCATCCCACCCTGCTGCTGGCCGACGAGCCTACCGGCAACCTGGATTCGAAAAACTCCGCCGCCGTGTTGGCCGTCCTGCGCGACCTCAACCAGCGTCTCGGCCAGACCATCCTGCTGATCACACATGATCCGCACGTGGCCTCCTACGGCCACCGCCTGGTCCACATGCTCGACGGCCGGGTCGCGGACGCCTAGACCCAATACCGTTCAGTTAAGCCATGACCACTCCCTGCCGGTCGTGGCTCGGTTGCATCTCATTACGCGTGCAGGCACTTGCCGAGCCGCGAGCGTCAGCGAGCGGTCCGGGCGGTGCAAACTGAACAGTACTGCGCCTACACCGCCCCCAGCCCCGGGCCTTTGATCTCGCCGGTCTTCATCGTCCCATCCTTGATGCGAAAAATGCCTGGGAACTTCTTCTCCCACGGTTTGTTCGCCACCGGGACGTACTGCCGGGCATTGGACTCGATGGCCGCCACGCCGGGCACGTGCGCCGCCAGCCCCGCGGAGTGAATCAGCGAAGCCCCGGGGCAAGTGAGATCCTGCACGCACAGAAACATCTTGTACTTCTGCGCCGCCGCCGCCATCAGCAAAGCCTGGCTCTGCCCCTTGCAGGCCTTGAGCGCCACTCCGGTGTAGCCCATCTCGCGCGCCAGCAGCAGGCTCTCCAGGTCGGTGAGCGATTCGTCGATCACGATGGGCCGCAGCTTAGCCGCCTGATGCATGACGTTGGTCCGGTTGGCCCTCAAGTCGCGCGCCGTGGGCTGCTCGATGTACTGGAGGCGCTCGAAGCCCCCCGGCGCCTTCTCTTTCACCTGGCGGAGGAACGCCAGCAGGTAATCCACGTTGGCGCAGCGCTCGTTGAAGTCCGCCGAGTAGAACCAGCGCGCCACGCCCCGCTGCTTCTGCGTCTCGGCCGCCACCCGATCGACGTGCAGCACGCGCTCGACGTCCCACTTCAGGTCATCGCCGTTGAGCTTGATCTTCAGGTGCGTGAGGCCGTCCGCGTTGATCCACTCGGGCAGCGTCTCGGGCAGGCCGTCGTTGATGCGCTTCTGGATGTTGCGTTCCTCGATTGCGTCGAGCGCCCCGATCAGGTGATAGAGCGGCATCACCGGCTTGGGCTCCGGCGTGACGTAGCGCCCCAAATACTCGCCCTTGAACTCCGGTGTCAGATACCGCGCCAAGTCGTGCCGCATCAGGTCCGGCCCGTAGGTGCGGTAGCAGCTTCGCCCGTGCAGCTTGCCGAAGGCGTCGTGTATGGCGGCATCGAAGGGACTGGCCACCACCTGCATGGCCAGCTTGGGAATCGGCTCGGCCAGCTTCAGCTCCCGCGAGACCCCCGCCGCGGCTTTCAGGTACTCCGGCTCGAGGGCCACGTTGATGTCCACCGGATGGCCGGACTCCTTGTAGTCCGCGGTGATCTTGCGTATGCGCTCGGCGAGGCGCTTCATCGCGCCGAGCGTGGTCTCATAGCCCATCACGCGCGAAGGGTAGGCCCAGATATTGCCCAGCGGCATCGAGCCGAAGCCCTTGGCCGCGCGGCCCGCCCCGGAGCGCACCGTGCAGTGGACGTTCAACAGCGTGACGCGGTCCAGCGCGATGCCGCCGAACTTGATAGGCGTGCGGTAGAGGTAGTCCTGGTAGTCGAAGGAGACTTCCTCAACGCGAATGTCGCTCGGGCGCGCGGCCAGGGCTCCCGCCGCCAGTGCGCCGAGAAAGCCCCGCCGGGTGGTGGTTCGTCTTCGCAGTTCCATCTTCGCAGGCTATTCTAGCGCAGCTTGGCGGGGCTCGTGCTAGCTTAGAGGAATGCGGTCCTTGGGCTGGTTTTCTCTCTCCCTGCTGCTGGCGGGTTCGCTGGCGGCTGCCGATCAGTACTCCAACCGGCGCGCGCCGGGTTTCTCCCTGCCGGATCTCAACCTCAAGCAGCACGATCTGGCGGACTACCGCGGCAGGGTGGTGCTGATCGACATCATGAAGACCGATTGCCCGCACTGCCGGACACTGTCCAAGCAGCTCGAGCAGGTCAAGGCCCGCTACGGGCAGCGGGTGGCCATCCTGTCGGTGGTTACTCCGCCGGACAATCAGCAGACCGTCCTGCGCTACATCCAGGCCAACTTCCTCACCACGCCGGTGCTGTTCGATTGCGGCCAGATGGCGGCCTCCTATCTGAAGGTCACGCCCCAGAATCCCACGGTGAATCTGCCCCACTTGTTCATCATCGACGGCCAGGGCGTGATCCGTCACGACTACAGCTTCGAGGCCGAGCCCCAGGCCTTCGAGGGCAAGGCCCTTTTCGAAGTGCTCGACCGCATTCTGGCCGTCAAGGCAGTCCCGACCAAGAAACCCTGACCCGGAGGGTCCCATGATCCGCGCGTCCCTCGCGCTGTTTGCGCTGCTCGCCTCCGGCTTCGCGCAAAGCCCCGCCGAACCGTTGAAGACTCTGCGCCCGGAGCATCCTCGCCTCATCTTGCTGGACCGGGACCTGCCGGCACTCCGCTCCCTGATCAAGCAGGATCCTCTGGCTCGCCAGGTCTACGAGCGGCTGGTGGCCGAAGCCGGGCAGCTCCAGAACGCCCCCACCGTCGAGTACCAGGTCGTCGGCCCGCGCCTGCTGGCGCAGAGCCGGCGCTGCCTGGACCGCATCTACACGCTGGCGCTGCTCCACCGGCTGGACGGCCAGAAGCAGTACCTCGAACGCGCTCTGAAGGAACTGCGCGCCGCGGCCGCCTTCCCCGACTGGAACCCGTCGCACTTCCTCGACACCGCCGAGATGACCCACGCCTTCGCCATCGGCTACGACTGGCTGTACCAGAGCCTTACACCGCAGGACCGCGCCTGGATTCGCCGGGCCCTCGTGGAGAAGGGAATCGACCAGGCGCTGCCCATTTGGGCGGCCCAGCGCGGGTGGAGCGTGAACCGGTTCAACTGGAACCAGGTGTGCAACGGCGGTATCGGCATCGGCGCGCTGGCTGTCGCCGAAGAGGAACCTGAGAAGGCCGCCGCCGTGTTGCGCCATGCCGTGAAGTCGCTGCCCCGGGCCTTGGATTCCTACCGCCCCGACGGCGGCTGGCCCGAAGGCCCCGGCTACTGGCACTACGCCACGCGCTACACCGTGTACTTCCTGGCGGCTCTGGAGACCGCCCTGGGAACGGACTTCGCTCTGTCCGCCTCCGAAGGCTTCGATCAGGCCGGCCATTTCCGGGTCTATTTCTGCGGCCCCTCCGGCCGGACCTTCAATTACGCCGATGCCGGCGACTCCATCGGCGGCGCCGCCGAGATGTTCTGGCTGGCGCGCCGCTTCCAGGAACCGGTATACGCCTGGCATCAGCAGCAGCGGCTCCAGGCGCCTCAAGCTCGCCCGGAGGCCCTCGATCTGGTCTGGTACCGCTCTGAAGCTCGCGGCCCGCGTGCCGCCGGTTGGCCGCTGGACGCGTTGTTCCGGGGCGTCGGGGTGGCCTTCTTCCGCAGCTCATGGGACGATCCCAACGCCATCTTCGTGGGAGTGAAGGCCGGCGATCTCAAAGTGGGCCACAGCCAGCTCGACCTGGGCAGCTTCGTGCTCGACGCCGGCGGCCAGCGCTGGGCCCTCGACCTGGGCGCCGACAACTACAACATGCCGCAGTACTTCGGCAAGCTGCGCTGGACCTACTACCGCATGCGCACCGAATCGCACAACACGCTGCTGATCGACAACGAGAACCAGGACCCCAAGGCCGAGGCGCCCATCGTGGCCTTCCGCTCCGAGCCGAACCTGGCCTGCGTGCGCGTGAACCTGGCCCCGGCTTACCCTGGTCGGGTGAAACGGTTCGAGCGTGGCGTGGCGCTCTCCGAGCGCAGCCAGGTGTTCATCCAGGACGAGATCGCGGCCGCTCAGCCGGTGGAAGCCCTGTGGGGCATGGTGACTGCCGCCGAGGTGGAGATCAAAGGCCGCCAGGCCACGCTCCGCCAGGGGGGCTGGAACCTGGACGCGGCCATCGTCGCACCCGAGGAGGCGACGTTTGAAGTGGTCTCGACTACCCCTCCCCCGCCGCAAAACCCCAACCCCGGCACGCGCAAGCTGGTGGTCCGGCTGCCCGAGAAGGTGAAGGATCTGCGCCTGGTGGTGAGCCTGACGCCACACGGACCCACCTCCGGAGCGCGCGAGCTGTCGTGGATGGACCGGCCCCTGGCCGAGTGGTAGGGGAATCCTCATGTTCCTGGCGGCAGCCGCAGTGAGCGTGGGCCTGCTGGCGGCCGCCCAGGCCGCCGAGGAACTCTCGCAAGCGGTCAAGGCCGGGGACGTGGCCCGAGTGCGCGCGCTCCTCGAGGCGGGCGCCGACATCAACGCCCACGATCCCTTGGGCGGTACGCCCTTGCACGACGCGGCCTGGGCGGGCCACCTTGAGATCGCCAAGCTGCTTATCGCCCGCGGCGCCGAGGTCAACGCCCGCCACAGCGAGGCGGGCTCGACCCCTTTGCATTACGCCGTAATCACCAACCGCCGCGAGGTGGTCGAGCTGCTGCTGGACAGGGGCGCTGACCTGAAGGCGCGCTGCCGTTCCGGGTCCACAGCTCTGCACCTGGCGGCCAACCGCGGCTACTCGGAGATCGTGGCCCTGCTGCTGGCGCGCGGCGCCGGCCTTGAGGACCAGGACGAAAGCGGCGCCACGGCCCTGGAAGAGGCGGTGTGGAAAGGGCAGGTCGCGGTGGTCAGGCTGCTGCTGGACCGCCGGGCGGACTTCCGCCGCCGGAACCGCGAGACCGGCGCTACGCTGCTGCACGCCGCCGCGGTGAAGGGGCACGCCGACGTGGCGGACCTGTTGCTGGCCGCGGGCGCGGATCTCAGCGCGCGCGACCAGGCCGGCGCTGCACCGCTGGATGAGGCCCTGCGCTATCGCCATGTCCGAGTCGTTGATCTGTTGCTCAAGCGCGGCGCCACTCTGGCCGCTTCCGGCCAGGGCTCGGAGCGGCTCCAGGAGGCCGTCCTGCGCGGTCAGGCCGATGTAGTGAAGATCATTCTGGACAGCGGCGGAGCGGTGAACTTCCGCACCCCCCACGGCTCGACGCTGCTGCACGACGCCGCTCTGAAAGGTTACCGGGAGATTGTCGAGCTGCTGCTCGTGCGCGGCGCCCGGGTGAACGAGCGCAACAACTCCGGCGCCACGCCACTCCACGATGCCTGCCTGGGAGGGAACCGCGCAGTGGCTGAACTGCTCATCAGCCGGGGAGCGGAGATCAATGCCCGGGAGACGGAAACCGGCGCCACGCCCTTGCACCTGGCGGCCTCCTGGGGCCGCCTGGAGGTGGTCGAGGCACTTCTCGACAAGGGCGCGGACCCGAATGCTCGAAACAAGGACGGCAAGACCCCCCTGCGGCTCGCCATCGAGAACGGCCACGAGGGCATGGCGAACGTGCTCCGGACGCATGGCGCGAGGCCCTAGCCATCGGGGGCTTTGCCCCGGCCGGGCGGGAACCCAGACACCGCTGGAAGCTATTGTTGCCGTTGCACTTATGACCGTGCGCGGGCTACAAGGGGCGGGCCGGCGACTGTTCTTGCCGCCGCAAACGCCCCAGGAGCCTCAGGGTACTAGGAGCGATTTTGTACCTCCCCCTACAGAAAAAGCCCTAGTCTGCCGTTCTATTGGCCGGTGCGCAGGTTGAAGACACCGCCGGCGTTGGTCGGGGCCTTGGGGCTGCTGGGCGCCGACTGGCAAGCGGCGCTGCGCCGCCTGGCTCGTCTCGTGAGGCCCTCGCTCGGCCGCCTCGAACGGCGGTTCTTGCAGGAGTTGCGGGTGCTCGGCTTGGATCCGACGCAGCTCCGGGCCCTACGGGCAGTCACGCCGGGGGCGGCGGCGACCCTGCTTTGCGAACGGCGCAGCGTGGCGGCGTTCCTCGAACAGGTGGACTACAACGGGCGCCGTCTGGCCAAGCTGAATCTGCCCCCCAGCACGGTGCTGGGCGTCCTGTCGCGCTACAACCGACGGCTGGCGGCGGAACTTCGTCAACTGGCGCCCCAGGAGACCGAGGTGCTGCTCCCGGCCTGCCGGCAACTGGATGCCTGTGTCGCTATCACCTTGAACAATGCCTTCTACCAGGTCCGGGAAGCGGAGACCACGGCGTTCTTCGAACTGGGCCGGGCCGAGCTGGAATCCAGGGACGAGGCGCAACTGTTGGCCCGCTCCGAGCGCGTCCTGCGCCGATACTGCCAGGCGCGGGCCGCCCGGATCCTGTTCGCGGATGGCCGGGCCACCCTGCCGTGCTTGCGGTCCCGGCCGCGTTACCTCGACCTGGAGCGCTGCCCCAAGGAGCTACTGCTGGAGCCGGGCTGGCGCGGCCGCTATCGGGCGGCTTGGTCCGTCCCGCTGCCGGCACAGGCCGGGCCGGCGGGCATCATGCAGTTCGCCTTTGCCAAGGAATACCGGTGGCTGCCCCGGGAAATCCAGTTGCTTGAAGCCGCCGGGGAGAGCTGCCGGCTGGCCTGTGTGAAAGCCCGGCTGGTCGAGGAGCTGGCGGCGCGCGAACAGCAGGTGCGTGCCCTGGCGGGGCATATGCTACAGGTCGAGGAGGCCGAGCGCAGGCGCATCAGCCGGGAGCTGCATGACGAGGCGGGCCAGTTGTTGCTGTACCTGAGGCTTCACTTGGAGCGGCTCGAGGGCGTAGTTTCCTCCGAGTCGCCCGAAGTGGCCGCCGGGCTGGCTGGGGCGCGGCAACTGCTCGAACAGACCATCGTCGAGATCCGCCGCTTGCTGGCCGACCTTAGCCCGGCGGTGTTAGAGCAATTGGGGTTGGAGGCAGCGGTACGTCAGCTCGTCACCCGGTTCCGCCGCCTCTACTCCCTTCCCGTAGATCTTCGCCTGAGCCGCCTGGGGCGGCTTCCCTCAGGAATTGAGACGGTGGTGTATCGTCTGGTCCAGGAGTGCCTGAGCAATGTGGCCAGGCATTCCTCTGCCCGTGCCGTAATGGTTTCCCTGACAAGAGACGATAGATCGCTGGGATTACAGGTTCAGGACGATGGAGTGGGCTTCGATGTCGAGGAGGCGCTGGCCAGGCCGGGTTCCTTCGGACTGGCCGGGGTACGCGAACGGGTCGCCCTCGTCGGGGGCGCCTGCGCGATCACCAGCCGACCGGGTCGCGGCTGCACTGTTTCCATCGAGTTACCCATCCCTCCCCCTGAGCGGCCTGGCAAACGGCCGCGCCGGGGGCACGGGTCCGCGGCTGGGCGCCGCGCCCGAAGGTCTGTTCCAAGAGGCTAAGGAGTATGCCCAAGATTCGAATATTGCTGGCTGATGATCACACTCTATTCCGGCAGGGTATCAAGACCCTGATCAACACCGAGCCGGACATGGAAATAGCCGGCGAGGCGGCCAATGGCGGCGAAGCCATCGAAAGGGCCAACGAACTGCGTCCCGACATCGTCTTGATGGACATCGGCATGCCGGGCTTCTCCAGTTTCGAGGCCACCCGGCAGATCCGCAAGAACCGCCCCGAGACCAAGATCCTCTTCCTCACCATGTATGACGACGAGGACTACCTGGTGGAAGGCATGGAATCGGGTGGCAGCGGTTACGTGCTCAAGGACTCCCCGGCGCCGCAACTGCTGGCCGCCGTCCGGGACGTCCAGCGGGGCGGCAGTTTCCTTAGCCCCCGCATGCTCTCCCAGTTGGTGGACGATTTCCGCACGCGCATCAAGTCGTCCAATCGCCTGCCGCGCTTTGCCACACTCACCGCTCGCGAGAAGCAGGTTCTCAAGATGCTCGCCGAAGGCAGCTCGGTCAAGGAGATCGCCTGCGATCTCAACCTCAGCGTCAAGACCGTCGAGGCTCACAAGTTCAACCTCATGCGCAAGCTGGACATCCACAACAAGGCCCAGTTGGTGCAGTACGCCATTCAGAAGAAGATCATCCGGATACCCATGCTGGCGTGACAGGTGGGAGGGGGTGGCGTAGGGCGACGGCGGAACTTTGGCAACAACCTGGGCATACGCCTTAGTGCCTCCGTACTAGGACCAATAGACCTTGTGCCTGCACTAACCTAGAATGTAAAGTTGAGAGCGGCTGCCCGGATTCGGCGGGTGGCCGGGTACCCCCAATGGGTGCGATTCATGCCCAAGCGGAGCGCGGGTCCTGGTTGGTCCAGGGCTCTCCCGTGCGGATCGACTACTCCGCCACGGTCGTCGAGGACATTTGCGCCCTGGCCGTCGAGGGTCTTTCCCGGCTCCGTCGCGGCGGCATGGAAGTCGGAGGGATCCTGTTCGGGATTCACCGCGGCCAGCACGTTCAGATTCTGACTTCCCGCCCCTTGCCCTGCGAGCACGCCTACGGCCCCTCCTTCGTCCTCTCGCCGCAAGACCACCAGGACCTCGCAGGGGTTCTGGAGGCCGCCAGCTACGACGCCGCGTTGCGGGGCCTGGAGCCCGTGGGCTGGTATCATTCGCATACCCGCAGCGAGATCTGCCTGACCGAAGAGGACCTGGACCTCTACCAACGCCATTTCCCCGAGCCGTGGCAGGTGGCCATGGTGATTCGGCCGGCCCAGTTCGGCCCCTGCCGGGTGGGCTTCTTTTTCCGGGAGGACGACGGAGGTGTCCGCGCCGAGGCCAGCTACCTGGAGTTCTCGGTGCGCCCAAGGAGGCGTCCCGCCCCGGCCCATCTGGCGGAACGCCGCCCGCAAGTCCCCCCTGCCGCCGGGAGCGGCGACCTGCCTGTTCCGGCGAACGGTCTGGAGGCTCCTCACAGGGAGCCGTCTCCTGCCCCGGTTCCTTCCTTCGCTCAGATGGCGCCGCGACGCTCGCTCGCCTGGATCGGGTGGCTGGTGGTGTTGTGCGCGGTTCTGGCCACGGCAGCATACGGCACACGCAACCTGTGGCGTCCCTCCCCCCTGGAAACCCTGTCACTGCGCGTCATCGACCTGGACGGGCAGTTGATCATCGAATGGGACCGCGCCGCGGCACCCGTCCGCCAGGCCGCCCGCGCCACCTGCGAGATCCTTGACGGCGCCCAGCGGAAGTCAATCGAGATGGAGGGAGAGCGTCTGCGCGAGGGCAGCATCACCTATGCCCGGATCTCCGACTCGGTGGATGTACGCTTGCGGGTGGAGCGCCCTCGAGCCGCCCCCCTCGAGGAGTACATCCGCTTCCTGGGACAGCCCCCGCCAGTCAGGCCGACCCCGGATCAGGC
The DNA here is from genome assembly GCA_016871095.1 of Acidobacteriota bacterium. Taxonomy (GTDB): domain Bacteria; phylum Acidobacteriota; class Terriglobia; order Bryobacterales; family Bryobacteraceae; genus VFZS01. The sequence continues at coordinate 1,885 of VFZS01000058.1, read as the reverse complement.
CGAGACCCTCCGCCAGCGCGACGAGCTGCGCCAGCAGGTCGAGCGAATGCGCGCGGAACTGGCCCGCAAGAACGCCCAGATCCGCCTTCTCCAGCAGCAGCGCTCCAGCCCGGCGCCGCAGAACTGACTCCGGCGGGCTGCGTCCTCCCCGCCGCTGCGGTCAAATAGTAGTTTCGGAGCGTGACTGTATGTCCATCCTGGTGACCGGGGGCGCCGGCTACATCGGCAGCGTGATGGTGGAGATGCTCGCCGGGCGCGGCGAGAGCGTGGTGGTGCTGGACAACCTCTCGCGCGGTCACCGCGCGGCAGTGGAGCAAGCCATTCCCTTCTACCGGGGCGACGTGGGCGATCGCCCGCTGGTCGAGCGCATCGTCCACGCGCACCAGGTCGAGGCGTGCATCCATTTCGCCGCGTGGATCGAAGTCGGGGAATCGGTCCTCGCTCCGGCCAGCTTCTACCAGACCAACGCGGCGCAAAGCGCCGCGCTGCTGGCGTCGCTTGTGGCCTCGGGCGTGCGCCGCTTCGTGTTCTCCTCCACCTGCGCGGTCTACGGCGAGCCCCGGACCGTTCCCATTCCCGAAGATCATCCTCAGTGGCCGCGTAATCCCTACGGCTGGTCCAAGTTCTTCACCGAGCGCATGCTGGGAGATTGCGACGCCGCCTACGGCCTGAAGTCTGTTTCCCTGCGCTACTTCAACGCGGCGGGCGCCACCGCCGGCTGCGGCGAGGATCACCACCCGGAGACCCACCTGATCCCCAACGTGCTGCTGGCCGCACTGGGCCGCCGCCCGCAGGTGGCGGTGTTCGGCGGCGACTACCCCACCCCCGATGGCACCGCCATCCGCGACTACGTCCACGTCGTGGACCTGTGCTCCGCGCACCTGCTGGCGCTGGACTACCTCCGCGCCGGGGGCGCTTCGGATTTCCTCAACCTGGGCAATGGCACGGGCTACTCCGTGCTCGAGGTAATCGAAACCGCGCGGCGCGTCACCGGCCGAGCCATTCCCGCTCGCATCGAGGCGCGCCGCGCCGGCGACGCCGTGCGCCTGGTGGCCTCCGCCGAGCGCGTCCGCCGCGTGCTGGGCTGGCAACCGGCCTGGCCCGGCCTGGACTCGATGATCCGCACCGCCTGGGACTGGCGCCAGGCCCATCCTGACGGCTACCCCAAAGGAAGCTGACCGTCCGGGCACGGCCCGCTACCAGAACATCACGTTGAGGATGGCGAACACCGCGGCGATGACCACCGCCCAGAAGATGGGCCGCTTCCACAGCGGCAGGTGGGCTTCACTGGGCAGCTCGGTCAGCCCGTAGACCAGGCCCCGCATTTCCTCGTCCGGCTTCGGCTTCGTCATCAGGCTGACTACCACCGTGACCACCATGCAGATGATCCAGCACCACAGCGCGCGGTACATGTTCTCGGCCATGTCCCGCGCCTGGGACGACAGGGCGATCACCGCCAGCGCGCCCGGATCCAGCTTCACCCACGCCCACATTCCGATCGAGGACACCGTTCCCGCCAGCAGGCCCCAGAAGCCGCCCGCCGGCGTGGCCCTCTTCCACAGCATGCCCAGCAGCACCGTGCCGAACAGTGGCGCTATGAAGAAGCTGAACAGCGCCTGCACGTAGTCCATGATGCTCTTGAACTGCATCACCAGGTAGGCCGTGCCGATCGACACCAGCACGCCCAGGATGGTGCACCAGCGGCCCATGCTGACGTAGTGCGCGTCGCTGGCCCGCTTCCGCATCAGCGCCCCGTAAATGTCGTAAGTCCACACCGTGGCGAAGGCGCTCACGTTGCCCGCCATGCCGGACATGAAGCCCGCGATCAGCGCCGTGATTCCCAGCCCCAGCAGCCCGGGACCGCAGTAGCGCGCCAGCATCAGCG
>VFZS01000057.1 GCA_016871095.1 Acidobacteriota bacterium | reverse complement strand
GAGAGTCATGCCCGGCTGCGCAACACTGTGGTAGCCCGGTCCCAGGTGTGGCAGCAGGCCCATGTCGGAGGCCCCGCGCGAGTTGGAGTAGTCCACCAGGCAGACGTACTTCACCTGTATGCCTAGCGAATCGCACAACGACACCAGGCGGGCCACCGCCTCGCCGCGGATAGCGTCGCCGAACAACACCACCAGTTCTTGCTCGCCGGCCAGGTCGTGCAGCAGGGACTCGACACCTTCCAGCTCATGGCCCGGGGCCACGCGCACGCTGCGCGCCGCATAGTGGTCCTCGCGCACCGGCCCTGGCGTAACCACGTAGACGCGCGCGCCGTGATGGTGGTAGTTTAAGCGGATGCGGAAGGACAGCAGCGGGTGCTGCTGCGCCAGGTCGCGGCCAACTACCAGCACCGCGCGGCTGGTGTAGAGATCCTCGACCGTCGCCAGCGCGCCGCTGCGGCCGGCCAGCGCCCTCAACAAGCCCGCCACGTCGCCGGTGCGGTGATGATCCAGGTGCGGCGTGCCCAGGCCCTCCCGCGCCAGCTTCTGGAGGCAGTAGTTCTCCTCGTTGGTGGTGTGATTCGAGCCGATGATGCCGATGGGCGCGCCGCGCGCCTGCGCCGCGCGCAGCCCCGCGGCAACGGCGGCGATGGCCTGCGCCCAGGTGGCCGGCTCGAGGCCGCCCCCGGCGCGCAGCAGCGGGCTGGTGAGCCGCGCGGGGTGGTCCACGAAGTCCGCCGCGTAGCGGCCCTTGAGGCACAGGAACTCGCCGTTCAAGCCCGAGCGGTCGCGGTTGTTCCCGCGCATGATCTGGTTGTGGTACACACCCAGAGTGGTGGTGCAGCCGTCGCCGCAGTGGGCGCAGATGGTTCCCACGTGGCGCATTTCCCAGGGCCGCGTCTGGTAGCGGTACATGCGGCTGGTCAGGGCGCCCACCGGGCAGATGTCGATGCACATGCCGCACTCATCGCATTCCAGGCGGTCGCCCCGGTTGGGCGCGATTTCGCTGTGCCCGCCCCGGTCAACGATGCCCAGCGCCCGCACGCCCATGCCCTGATCGCAGATGCGCACGCAGCGGAAGCACAGGATGCAGCGCGGCCGGTCGTAGTAGACCACCTCCGACCAGCGGCGCTCGTCCACGTGGCGCTTCATCTCGGAGAAGCGGCCCAGGCCGGGGCCGTGGGCGAAGGTGGTGTCCTGGAGCTCGCACTCGCCGCCCTTGTCGCACACCGGACAATCCAGCGGATGGTTGGTGAGCAGCAGCTCGAGCACGGCGCGGCGCGCCTGGCGGACCTTCTCCGTGGCAGTCCGCACGACCATGCCTTCGGCCACGGGCAGCGTGCAAGAGGTCTGTAGCCTGGGCGCGCGCTCGACTTCCACCAGGCACAACCGGCAAGCCCCTTGCAGCGCCAGTCCCGGGTAGTAGCAGAAACCGGGAATCTCGATGCCGACGCCCCGGGCAGCTTCGATGACCAGCGTCCCGGCGGGCGCCTCGACCGGCCGGCCGTCGATGGTAAGCTTGACCAGGCTGCTCATCAAGCCTCCACTCCGGCCGGCTGCTTCTCGAAGAGGCACTGTCCGCCATCCAGGTGCGCCTCGAACTCGTCGCGGAACTTCTCCAGGAACGCGATGGTGGGCATGGCGGCGGCGTCGCCCAGGGGGCAGAAGGTGCGTCCCAGCATGTTGCGGGCGATCTCGACGGCCAGATCCAGGTCGCCGCGCCGGCCCCCGCCCTCGTGCAGGCGCAGGAGCAGCTTGGCGAGCCAGGCCGTGCCCTCGCGGCAGGGGATGCACCAGCCGCAGCTTTCGTGCGCGTAGAAGCGGATGACGCGCGCCGCCACGCGCGCCATGCAGGTATCCTCGTCGATCACGATCACGCCAGCCGAGCCCAGCATGCTGCCGGCCTTGGCCAGCGTGTCGAAATCCAGCGAGAGGTCGCACTCGGAAGCCTTCAGCACGGGGCAGGAGGAACCGCCCGGAACCACGGCCTTGAGTTTCCTCCCGCCGCGGATGCCGCCCGCCACCTCGTTCAGCAGGCGCAGCAGATTGAAGCCCACCGGCAGCTCGTACACGCCCGGCCGGTTGACGTGGCCGGAGACGCAGAACAGCCGCGTGCCGCCGTCGCGCGGCGTGCCCAGGGCGGCGAAGGCCGCGCCGCCGTCGCGCAGAATGGCCGGAACCGCGGAGTAACTCTCGACGTTGTTGAGGACGGTGGGGCAGCGGTACAGGCCCGCCACCGCCGGGAAGGGCGGGCGTATGCGCGGCACGCCGCGCTTGCCCTCGAGCGATTCCAGCAGCGCCGATTCCTCGCCGCACTCGTAAGAGCCGGCCCCGCTGTGCGTGTACACCTCGAAGTCGAACCCGCTGCCCAGGATGTCGCGGCCCAGATAGCCGGCGGCGCGGCATTCCTCGATGGCCCGGTCCAGAATCTCGATGATGTAGCGGTATTCGCCGCGCACGTAGATGTAGCCGGCGCGCGCATCCACGGCCCGCGCCGCGATCAGCATGCCTTCCAGGAGCTGGTGCGGGTCGTGCTCCATCAGCAGCCGGTCCTTACAGGTGCCTGGCTCGCCCTCGTCCGCATTCGCCACGATGTAGCGGGGTCTGTCTGAGCCGCGCGGCACGAAGCCCCATTTCAGACCCATGGGGAACCCGGCGCCGCCCCGCCCGCGCAGGTTCGAGATCTTCACCTGCTCGATGATCTCCTCGGGCTTCAGTTGAAGCGCCTTGCGGAAGCCTGCGAACCCGTCCGTCGCCAGGTAGGTCGCCAGCGTAGGCCCTCCGGGCAAGCCGAAGCGCCGGGTCAGCACCTTAACTTCCAGGGGGCTGGGTTCGTTGTAGAGCATCCGCTATTCCGCCTGCCTGAGCACCTCGAGCAACTGGTCGAACTTCTCCGGCGTCACGCCGTGGTGGTAGTCGTAGTTCACCTGGAGCGCCGGGGCCCACGAGCAGGCCCCCAGGCACTCCACTTCCTCGATGGAGAACTTCCCGTCCGCCGTCACCTCCTTGTTGCCGATGCCCAGACACCGGCAGGCGTGCTCGAACAACTCGCCCCCGCCCATGAGCAGGCAACTGATATTCGTGCAGATTTGGATGTGGTGCTTGCCCGCCGCTCGCTGGCGCAGCATCGAGTAGTAGCTGGCGACTTCCTCAACCTGCGCGGGCTGCAACCGGAGACGCCGCGCCACCTCCGCCACCAGCTCCGGCGTGATGCGGCCCACTTCGTCCTGCGCGTACAGCAGCATGGGCACCAGCGCCGAGCGCTCCTGTCCCGCCGGGTAACTGGCCAGCAACTTCGCCAGCCTGGCTTCAAGCTCCGGCGAGAAGGTCATCGGTCGGTATCCCCCAGCACGAAGTCCAGGCTGCCCATTACGGCCACGGTGTCGGCCAGGATGCGGCCCTGGATCATCTTCGGCAGCGCCTGGAGGTTGCCGAAGCTGGGGCCGCGGACGTGCACGCGATAGGGTTTGGCGCCGCCGTCGCTGACCACGTAGTAGCCCAGCTCGCCGCGCGGTGACTCGATCACCTGGTAGACCTCGCCGGCTGGCACGCGGAAGCCCTCGGTGACGATCTTGAAGTGGTAGATGAGGGCCTCCATCTGGGTCTTCATCTTCTCGCGGTCGGGCAGAACCACATGCGGCGCATCGGCCTTCCACGGACCCTCCGGCATGCCCTCCAGCGCCTGCCGGACGATGCGTGTGCTCTGCCGCATCTCCTCCAGCCGCACCTCGTAACGCGCGTACACGTCGCCTTCCGCGCGGGTGGGAATCTCGAAATCGAACTGGTCGTAGCTGGAGTATGGTTCGGCCTTGCGGATGTCCCAGGCCAGCCCGGCGGCCCGGAGCATGGGTCCGGTCACGCCGTAGTCCAGCATGTCCTCAAGGGACATCCAGCCCACACCCTTGGTCCGCCGCAGCCAGATGGGGTTCTGGGTGAGCAGGTCCTCGTACTCATCCATCCGCCCGGGGAGAGCAGCGATGAAAGCCCGGACCGCCTGCTGCCAACCCCGCGGCGGCTCCAGCGCCAGACCCCCGATGCGGAAGTAGCTGGTCATCATGCGCTGGCCGGAGAACATCTCGAAGATGCGCAGCAGGTCTTCGCGCTCCCGGAAGCAGTACAGGAACACGCTCATGGCGCCGACGTCGAGAGCGTGCGTGCCCAGCCACACCAGGTGGCTGTTCAGGCGGGTCAACTCGGTGAGCAGCACGCGCATCCACTGCGCCCGCGGCGGAATCTCCAGCCCCAGCAGCCGCTCCACCGCCAGGCAGTAGCACAGGTTGTTGGACAGCGGCGCCAGGTAGTCCACCCGGTCCGTGCAGGTGACGCCCTGCTGGTAGAGCTTCTGTTCGAACTCCTTCTCGATGCCGGTGTGCAGGTAGCCGATCTCGCAGTCGGCCTGGACGATGACCTCGCCGTCCAATTCCGCGATCAAGCGCAGCACGCCATGGGTGGAGGGGTGCTGGGGGCCCAGATTGAGGACCAAGCGCCGGGGGCCGGCGACTTGCTCGGGAACGCTGGTGGGCTGGTCGGCCACGGCTCAGGTCTCCGGATCCGCGTAGCTGTACCTGTAGCCGTGCACCGGGTAGTCCTTGCGCAAGGGGTGGCCCACCCAGTTATCCGGCATCAGGATGCGGCGCAGATCGGGGTGACCCCGGAAGCGCACGCCGAACAAGTCGTAGACTTCACGCTCGTACCAGTTGGCCGAGCGCCACACCGCGGTGACCGAGTCGATCTCCGGCTGCTCTTCGCCCAGGCGGCACTTCAGGCGCACCCGCAGATTGCGCGCCAGCGAGTGCAGATGGTAGACGAGTTCGAAGCGCGGCTCCGCCGGGTGCCTGTCCACCGCGGTCACCCCGCTCAGGCGCTCGCACTGCTCGGCATTACGGAGCAGGCGGCAGACTTCCACGATCCGCTCCGGGGCGATCTCCAGGGTCAGCTCGCCGCGGTCGAGCTTGCCGCCCAGCACGGCCGCGGGCGCCGCCGCCTCGACGGCGCCGGCCACGGCATGGTCCTTCAGTTGATCAGGGAGCATCCCCGGTTACCGTTCTCGCTCCGCTGCCAGCTTCCCCGGGCGCCTCCCCAGCCAGCCACGGCGGGGGACCGGAGTCCTCCACCTGCTCGACCGACCAATCCAGGGCGCCCTTCTTCCAGATGTAGAAGAAGCCCGATAGAATCAACGCCACAAACAGGAGCATCTCCAGGAAGGCGAACAGCTTCAGCTCCCGGAACACCACCGCCCAGGGGTAGAGGAACACCGTCTCGATGTCGAAGAGGATGAACACCATCGCCACCAGGTAGAACTTGACGCTGACCGGATCGCGCGCGCCGCCGGTGGGCACGAGGCCGCACTCGTAGGGCATGTCCTTCACCCGGCTGCGTACGCGTTTGCCCAGCAGGGCGGAGGCCCCGATCAGCCCGCCCGCCACCGCCATCGCCAGGATGACTTGTAGCAGGATCGGCAGGTAGATTTCCGCGAACGAACTCGACATACGCCAACCGGCGATGTGCAACCCTCGAAGCTGACTATAATAGTGAGCGGCGGCGGGTGTCAAATGGCTCCGGCCCCCGCTCGCGCGGTTTTGCCACATGTCCAGTGTTGAGATTTTCGTCAACGGGGCGCCTCATCCGGTCCCGGAGGGGCAGACGGTGCTGGTACTACTGGAGTCCCTCCAACTGGACCCCGCCCGCGTGGCGGTCGAGCTGGACGGGCAGATTCTCCGGCAAAGCTACTGGAAAGAAAGGACTTTACAGGTCGGCGCCCGTCTGGAGATCGTGCACCTCGTGGGCGGCGGCTAGGCGGTCGCCGGTGGGGCAAAAAAACTTTGCCTCAAGGCATTGACACCACGCCACGGTCAAGTACAATCCTGAAGAGGCGGCTTTTTTTCGAACGCGCGCGGGTTCCCATGTTCAAAACAAAACGGACTCATCCTGCTCCCGTCCCCCCTCCCGGGAGTTTCTCTTCCAGTGACGTGGCCAAGATCGCCCGCATCAGCCTGCGGCAGTTGCAGTGGTGGGATGAACGCAAGGTGGTTTCTCCCGAGCACCGCGGGCACCGCCGGGCCTACTCCCCCGAGGAGGTGGTCGAGATCACGGTGATCGCGGAGCTGCGCCGCAAGGGGTTCTCCCTTCAGAAGATCCGGCGCGTCTTGCGCTACCTGCAACGGGAGATGGGCCGCCGCCTCAGCGACGTGCTGGCGCCCCAGTCCGATTTGCACTTGCTCACCGACGGCAAGTCCATTTACCTGGAAGACAACTACCAGCGCATCATTGACATTCTCAAGAACGCCCGCCAGCCCATGTTCCTGGTCTGCGTGACCGACCAGGCGCGCCGCCTGGGCGGGCCGGCCCGCAAGCCCGCTCGGGCGGAAGCCGCCACGCCGCGCCGGCTGCGGGAGACGGGCTGAATCTCCACCCGGCGCCGGCGGCGCGGCCGGCTTGGGCTATACTGAAAGCAGAGGGAGAGGTTCCCCACTATGGATCGGTCGTCGCAGCGCGGGCGTACGGTGCTCGTGGTTCCCCTGGTCATTGCCCTGTCTGCCGTGCTGGGAGGCTACCTGGGCCCCCCGGTGGAGGGCGCCGCCGACAAGGGCGCCGATGACATCAGCGCCAGCGTCAGCTCCTTCAGCCGGGTCTTCAGCGTGGTCGAACAGAACTTCGCCGATCCGCTCGACCACGACGAGGCCATCTACAAGGGCGCCATCGTGGGGATGCTACGCACGCTGGATCCGCACTCGGCCTTCTTCGATCCCCGGGCCTTCCAGTTGCTGCGGGAGGACCAGAAGGGGCACTATTTCGGCGTGGGCATGTCGATCGGGCCCAGCCGGACGGTGAGCGGCCGCACCATCGTGCTCACCCCGTTCCCCGGCTCGCCGGCCTATCGCGCCGGCATCCGCCCGGGCGACGCCATCCTGGCGGTGAACGGCAAGTCCGCCGACAACCTGCGCCTGGACGAGATCGCGGATCTGCTGAAAGGCCCCAAGGGCACCACGGTGAAGGTCTCCATCGGGCGGGAGGGCAGCGATCATCCCCTGGTTTTCGATCTCACCCGCGACGAGATCCCGCGCAAGAGCGTGCAGGACGCCTTCTGGCTGAAGCCCGGCATCGCCTACGTGGGCATCTCCCAGTTCAACGAGAACACCTCGCGGGAGGTGGAAGAGGCCTTCCGCCGGCTGGGCGAGCACAAAATTGGGGGCCTGATCCTGGACTTGCGCAGCAACCCCGGCGGGCTGCTCAACGAGGGCGTGATCGTGGCCGACCGGTTCCTGCGCAAGGGCCAGGTGATTGTCTCGCACCGCGGGCGGATTTCGGCGGAGAAGCCCTATACGGCCAGGCAGGGCGGCGGGGGCCGTGACTACCCCATCGTGGCCATGGTGGACCGCATCTCCGCCTCGGCTGCGGAGATCGTCGCCGGGGCGCTACAGGATCATGATCGCGGGTGGATCTTCGGCGAGCGCACCTTCGGCAAGGGCCTGGTCCAGACCGTCTACCCGCTGCGGGAGGGGACCGGCCTGGCGCTCACCACCGCCCACTACTACACCCCCAGCGGCCGCCTCATCCAGCGCGATTATTCCCAGACGTCCTTCCTGGCCTATTACTACCCCAATAAGGACACCGACCCCACCAACTCGCTGGACGTCAAGATGACCGACGCCGGGCGCACCGTATACGGCGGTGGCGGCATCACCCCGGACGAGAAGTACACGACTCCCCAGCTGAACCGCTTCCAGAGCCTGCTGCTGCGCCGCTTCGCCTTCTCCGGCTTCACCGCCAAGTACTTCGGCACGCACGAGGTCAAGCTGACCAAGGACTGGGCGCCGGACCACAGCCTGGTCAACGAGTTCCACGGCTACCTGCTGGAGCATAAGTACGAGTTCACCGAGTCGGACTTCGCGCTGAATCACGACTGGATCAGGCAGTCAGTGCGGCGCGAGTTCTTCCTTTCGGGCTTCAGCGTGGATGAGGCCATCCGCCTGTCCATCGAAACCGACCCGGCCGTGGCCAAGGCCATGGAATCGCTGCCCAAGGCCAAGGCGCTGCTGGAAAACGCCAAGAAGGTCATCGCCCAAAGGGTTGCCAAATAAACGCTTGAGCGCCTCCTCGCCCATCCCCCAGATCGCGGTGCTGGACGCGGGAGGGCAGTACTGCCACCTCATCGCGCGCAAGGTACGGGAACTGGGCGTGTACGCGGAAGTGCGCCCCAGCGCCACACCGGCTTCCCAACTGGCCGGCGCACGCGGCCTGATCCTTTCGGGCGGGCCGGCCAGCGTCTATGCGCCCGGCAGTCCCACCGTGGACCCCGCCGTGTTCGGGCTGGGCATCCCGGCGCTGGGCATCTGCTACGGGCACCAGTTGATGGCCTACCTGCTGGGCGGGCGTGTGGAGCAGGGCGAGCGCGGCGAGTTCGGCCTGGCGCGGCTGGAGGTCACGGCGCCCTCTCCTCTGCTGGCTGGGCTGGATCCGGCGCGGCCCCAGGTTTGGATGAGCCACCGCGACCTGGTGGCGGGGCTGCCACTGGGTTTCCAGGCGCAGGCTCGCACGGACACCTGCCCGGTGGCCGCCATGGGCGACGTGGCCCGCCGCCTCTACGGTGTGCAGTTCCACCCCGAGGTGGTCCACACCCTCCAGGGCCGGGAGATTCTCAACAACTTCGTCTTCTCCATCTGCGGCTGCGGCCAGGATTGGGACCCGCGGCAGCGCATCCCCGGCATCCTGGCGGACATCCGCGAGGTGGCCGGCTCGCGCAACGTGTTCTTCTTCGTCAGCGGCGGCGTGGATTCCTCGGTGGCGTACATGCTGTGCCTCCGCGCGCTCAGGCCCCAGCGGGTGCGCGGCATCTACGTCGATACCGGCCTGATGCGCGAGGGTGAGACCGAGTTCGTCCGCGACATGTTTGATGCCGTCGCCCCAGGCGCGGTGCGTGTCGAGGATGCCGCGGCACGGTTCCTCGCGCCGTTGGCGAATGTCTGCGACCCCGAGGAGAAGCGCCGCATCATCGGCGAGATGTTCGTCCAGGTTCAGGAAGAGATCCTCGAGGAGGAGCACTTCCTGGAGGGCGAGTGGATACTGGGCCAGGGCACCATCTACCCGGACACCATCGAGAGCGGCGGCACCGCCCACGCCGCCCTCATCAAGACCCACCACAACCGCGTGCCCGGCATACAGCGACTGATCGAGACCGGGCGCGTCATCGAGCCGTTGAGCTTCTTCTACAAGGACGAGGTGCGCGAGATCGGCCGCCAACTGGGCCTGCCCGAGGAGCTGATCGAGCGGCAGCCATTTCCCGGACCGGGGCTGGCCGTGCGCTGCCTGTGCACGGATGCCGAGGCGGCCCCCGAGCGGCTCGAGGAGGGCTGGCTCATCCCCCTACGCTCGGTGGGCGTGCAGGGCGACTCGCGCAGTTACCAGCCCATCCTCGCGCTGGAGGGTCTTCTGGCCTCCTGGGTGGACCTGCACGAAACCGCCACCCGCCTTATCAACCGCGTGCGGGAGATCAACCGCGTGGTGGCGCTCACCGGCGCCCATGCGCCCCTGGAGCGGCTTCGGGTCCGGCCCGGCTCGCTCAGCCCGGATCGCCTGGCGCGGCTCCGCTCCGCCGACGCCATCGTGCGCCGCCTCTCGCGTGAGAGCGGCTTCGACCGCCTGGTCTGGCAGTTCCCGGTGATCCTCATCCCGCTGGGTGGGCCCGAGCGGCCCGACTCCATCGTCCTGCGCCCCCTGGATTCGGTGGACGGCATGACCGCCCGCTCGGTCGAAATGGACCCCGCGCTGCTCCGGCGGATGGCCGCCGCGCTGCTGGAATTGCCCGGCCTCGCGGCCGTCTTCTACGACCTCTCCCACAAGCCGCCCGCCACTATCGAGTGGGAGTGAGGCTGAGCAGCGCTATTGCGGCCGCTGCTCAGGCGTGATTTCGGCCTCCTGGCTCGCTGATTCGCCAAGGACCCTCCCCGATCCGTCGATAGCCATCGGGATGCCCCGGCTCGGCGCTTGGGGGGAGCCTCGGCGGCAAAGAGGCGGGGCCCGTGCGGCCGCGGTGGCGTGGCGGCGGGCCGAACAGATGGTGTTTTCCCGGTCCGGAGGCGATCCAGTGCCGTACACGAGCACACCTTTCTTTACTCCCCGCCGGGAAGGGGCCTGCCAATCCGTCGATAAGGGAGCCCGATTCCGGATCTAGACTCGCAGCGGCAGCAGCCTCAGCGCCTCCAGCCACTCGGCCAGCCGCGCCGCCGTCATCGCCAAACGCAGCACCAGCCGCCGCGCGTGATGCGCCCGCCGCGCCGGGGTGTTGATGATTAAGAACCGCAACCGCTTCGGCCGCGCCGTCAATAACTCGGCCGGGAGCGCCAACCGCTTCAGCGCCGTCATCACCTTGTGCGCGATCACCGCCAGCCGCAGCCACGCCGCATTCGTTCCGAAGTACTTCGACGGCATCACCCCCGCCGCCAACTCGTTCTTCAAAACGTCATGCACCCCTTCAATCGTTCCCGCCTTCTCCCGGGGCCACCCGATCAGCCGGCTCGCCTTCCATTCCCGGGTGTTGCTCAGCACCGCGAAATGCTTCACCTGGTTGCCGTCGGCCAACAGATTCTCCTGACGCTGCCGTATCCGGATCGCCAGGTAACGCAGCGGTGGCGTGTCCTTGTGCTCAGACTTCTCTCCGGGCACAAAGCTCACTTCCGCGCATTCCCGTATCTCCACCGGATGCGGCTTCCCATCCGGCTCCCAGGTCCCTTCCGGAACCTTCCCAATCGCCTTCTGCAACGCCTCGCTCATCCGCGCGCTGATCGCAAACCCAAGGAGTCCTTTCGGCCCCTCCGCCCGGTCCTCGTCCCGCAGCCAGTTCACCAGATCGCTTTCGTGACAGGCCGAATCGCCCCGGTAGTAGTACGTCGTCACCGTCTCCGGCAGCGCCGCAAACGCCTTCTTCGCCACCGTTAGCGGATCCATCATCGCCGGCACATTCCCGTCCCGGAACTCGTCGGCCAGCACCACGTTCGTCTCCGCCCACACTGCCAACATCGGTGGGTAGCCCCGTTCTCCTTCGTAGGTGCGCAACGCTTCCTGCTTGCGGCTCTCGATGATCGTCGCATCCTGGTCCACCGTCGCGATCCGCTGATCCGGGCACCGACGCCCCAACTCCTGCACCAAGCCCCGGTTCACCTCCCCCAATCCCTCCAGCGGTTGGCTCTCCTCCGGAATGTAGGCGCTCTGATCCCCAGTTCGCCGCCGCTTGGCCTCCTCGATCTTTTCCTCCTCGTGAAACTGATACAGAAACTTCCGCGCTGCCTCCGGGGAAGGAATCCCGTGCCCCATCATCTCCCTCAATCCCGGATCTTCCCGCAGTCGCTGGAAGTCGTCGAAGCACTCCCCGCCCACCGCGTTCAGAATGACGAAGCTCTCCACCATCGTCGCTTCGTCGTAGCCCCGTTCCCGCTCCTTGACTCGCACCTGCTGCCTCACACTGGCGGGCAACCCCAACGAGCGGAACGTTTGCACCACCAGCGGCGCGCCCCCCAGGGCGGTGAGGGTTTCCGGTAGTGGCTCCGGGTCGATCTCGATCAACAGCGGGGACTCGGTGGGAGAGGGTTTGCGGGCCTTCTGCACCTATCCATTCTGCCGGCGCACCCGCTGGGTGCAAAGCCCTTCCTCAAGGGGTTCCCGACTGATTGCCCTCCAAGACCCCATCTGTCGGCCCCCAGCAGCATCGAAACTCTGACCAGCTACTCCCCGGGTGCCCCTATCGACGGATCGGGGGCCACCGCCCTCACTATTTCGCACGCTTGCCGCCCGTCAGTTTTTCGACTCGAACGGCGGCTGGCCCCCAGGTCGATAGAGCGGGCGTGGAGGAAGCCGATAAGGGGCGGGGTGGGGGGCGCTTCAGGCCACGCGCTGATAGCGAAAACGGTTGCGGATGGTCCCATCGAAGCAGGCGCCTTTGGATGAGGCCGCCGTGAAATGGGGAAAGACAGCGGGCGGAATGGCGAAGTAGAGGTAGATAGCGCCAGTGCGGAACTGCAACTCGGGGGTTCCATGTGTGGCATAAGCCGCGGCGGTGAGCTCGGAGCAGTCCAGGGCGGTATAGACACACTGAGCGCGAGTCATTGGGAAATCCTCGTCGTGGGCAGTCCCCGTTGGAGAGCGGCCAGAATGCGGTCCAACTCGGCGCGCACCCGATCGGCGAATCGTGCCAAGGAGAGCGCGAGGATGCCAACCGAGAGAGCGCTGAGACGCCGTTTGGTTCCATGTCGGGGCTGGGAGCGGAGGACTTCACAATGGGCGCGAACCCATGGCGCCAGTTCACCGGAGCCGAGCAGAACCGCCAGGATATAGGCACCGGAGAGGGCCAGCAGCAACCGACCCAAGCGGAGCGCGGGGTCGGCCTGCAGGCGCAGACCGCGCACACCGAGGTGAGTCTTCCAGTCGCGGAAGGTGAGTTCGATGTGCATGCGCTGGCGGTAGAGGGCGACCACGTCGGCGGAGGGGAGTTGCGCTTCCGAGCCAGCGGGGAGCAGCAGGAACCAGGGCTCCTGAAAGGCAGGGTCGTGGAAGACGACAATATCCACGGGCTCCCGCGCAGAATCCTGATAAGTGGCGTTGGGGTAACGCTGCGGGCGCCCGCGGCAATGGCGGAGGCGGCCGAGGCTGAGGCGCTTGCCGTCGAGGCATACCATGGTGTTGCTGCGGCCGCGGATCAGGAAGGGGATGTTCAGCGAGCGGAGGTGTGTGAGGAGGGAAGCCCGGGCATAGCCGCGGTCCATGACGAAGATGGGCTTGCAGCCCGGAGGTAGGCAAGCAGCGATCAATAGCAGCAGAGAGTTTTCGATGGCGTTTTGGCTCTTGCGGATCTGGTCGTATTCGTAACAGGCGAAGGCGACGGGCAGAATGCGCTGGGCCACGCGGATGCCGGCCATGATGACCTGTGTGCCTTGCACGTCAGTCTGATCGACAACCACGGGGACCCAACCCCTGGGGCAGGGGCCGAGAGCGAGGCGGACCAACAGAGGGGTCATCTCGGTGCCATCCAAGGAGGCGTTGCGCAGCAGGCGGTAGAGGCGCTTGGAGCGGGCCTTCTCCTTCTCATCCAGAGGCAGGGTGCGGGACAGGGCGCACAGCGTGAGGCCGCCGTTGCCGCTCCGCGCGCCCCGCCAGAGTTGCAGCATGGCGACGGTCAGCAGAGCCAGACCGAGGGCCAGCCACCGCCCCAGACCAGGGGCGCCAGTGGCCAGCAGAAGCAAGACCCGTTCGATCAGCGGCGCCTGTTCTGGTTCGAAAGCCCTGCCGGCTCGTCGGCTGCGGTCCTCCTGGCGACGGCGTTTGGCCTGCGTCCGCCGTTGCGGGCGCGATTTCCGTTGCTTGCTGCTGCGTTCTCGTACCATCTCTACAAGTGGTAAGAGGAGCAGGTCAGAAAGCATCGGTCGGGGCGCGGCATTCGCAAATTCCTCCTATGAGTCGGGAGTGGCTTCCTTCAGCCGGATCAGTTCGAGGTTGATGCCGGAGATCTCTTCCAGCACGGAGAGAGCCTGGTGATAGTTGCGCACCCACTGCTTCGCCAGCGGTTGCAGGTCTTTGGGAACGTAGATCTGACGGGTTCGGCCCTTGGCGTAGCTCACCGCGAGGTAATAGGCGGGACCGTGCTTTTCCCCGTGCATGCATTTACAGCCCGGCTTTCCGCATTGAGTGAAGCGCTCGATCAAGGAGGCGCGGAGGACGGGGCCGAGAGAGGAAAACTGGCGGAGGAGCCTCTGTCGGCGAAACAGGAGCTGACGCCCTGGGGATCTCGCCATGTCTTAACATTCGCACAAGTGTTACGATAATGCAAGCAAAAAGTTGCCTGAGCGCCGGCTGCTCTTGTGCAGCCCTTGCTGCGACCTGCCCTGCACGTAAGACCGGTCGCCTACGCCGAAGAAAAACTGGGGGGCGGCAAGCCGGTAGTAGGGGTTGCGCACTAGCATCGGCCAGGTGTATACTGACAACTGTACAGGGTTGCTCAGAGGAAATAGCGATGCGGCCGTTGGCGCCACAGAGCGATCTAACGCATGCCTGCCGGCTTGCCGCTTCAGCCCTACCTGGTCGCGCGGCCCAATTCCCCAGCCCG
>VFZS01000056.1 GCA_016871095.1 Acidobacteriota bacterium | reverse complement strand
TCATCGACATCGCCGGTAAAATCCTCGAGAAGGTGTGAGCGCGGGCCGCCGCGGCGCTGCGGCTCAGCAGCGGGCGTCCGCGGGCAGCAGTGTGAAGGCGCCGCCGCTGCGGGGGCGAACCGCTCGGAAGTCGCGCTCGTCCAGGGTGAGAATCCGGCGAATCCCGAATCGCTCCGCGGCCGCAATCACCGAGGCATCCGCCAGACCCAGGTCCAGATCGCGGTACTGTGCGATCAGCTCGCGGCAACGGACCAGATCGGGCTCCTGTAGGGGCGCCAGCGTGTAGCAACCCTGGAGGATTCCCTCCAGGAACTGGAGCTCGGCATCCACTCCCAGGTGTTCGCGCAGCAGGTAGTCAATCTCGGCCAGGGTCGCCACCGGCACCACGATCGGCCCCGGATCCTCCTGGATCACGGCGGCCACCGCAGCGTGGTGACGGTCATCCGCGTCGTACACCGCGTAGATGGCGCCCGAGTCGGCGATCAGCGCCATCGCTTCTCCCGGGCCGCCTTTCGCAGCACCGCCTCGGCTTTCTCGGAGACGTCGCCCCGGCCGCTGCGAAACTCTCCCATGCCCGGCGGCTTCGGCAGCGCGGCCCGCTGGGTGTACCGCCGGATGGCCGCGCGGATGACCTCCGCCTGGGAGCGTTTCTCAGTGGCCGCAATGCGCCGCAGCGTGAGCGCGGTTTCCGCCTCAAGGTAGATGGTGGTCTTGACCACGGTTCCATTGTACCGCAGCCGTTGCCATATATGGCGCCATATGCGCCGGTCTTCGGCCCTCCTCCCGGACCCCCAGCGGCGCGGCTACAGCATCTTGACCGGGCTCGGGGCGGAGCCGGCGGGTACTACCACCACGGTCACGCCCTTCGCGGTGGGAAACGCGAGCGTTTCTCCCCTCAGCGATTCGGCCTTGCGGCCGTTCCGGTAAAGGTCCACGGGCCGCCGCCACGGGTTGGCCAGGCGGCACGTGCCTCCCTGTGGCGACACGATCTCGACCAACGGTATCGCGCCGCCCTTCTGCGCCGAGCTGACGATGAATCCCCCGCGGGCCAGCAGGCGGAAGGCCGCGTCCCAGTCCTTGGGCCAGCGGTCGAAGATGGTTATCGGCTCGGCGCTCGAGGGCAACTCGGGCCGGCTGTTAAGTAGCGTGGTGTGAATGCCGGAACTCAACCCGGCGATGTGCTCGGCATCGATGGCGCCCGGGCCTTCGCGCAGCCGCAGACGGTTACGGAAGATCTTCGCGCCGCCGATTCCTTCCTCATCGATGAAGCTCCCCAGCCGCGTGAAGCCCAGGAAGCGGGCTTTCAACTCCGGCTCGGGCCCGACCGGAGGGATGGCGCCTGGACCTTTGTAGACGAAGGCGCCGTAAGGCCGGTTGTCGGCGATTTCGCTGCCCGTCCCGCAACGGCCGCCGCCGGCCGGCAAGGGCACGAGGTTCTGTTTGACCTCCTGCCACAGGGGCCGCAACCCGGCGTCCACTCCGAGAACCTGCGCGGCGCTGACCGCCAGGGGAAAGATCATGTGCATGCAGGAAACCTCGTAGGGCGCGTCCCGTGAATTCCAGGCGGATTCGCCGCTGTTGGTGTGGTTGATGTGGTAGAGCCCGTCCTCGGCCTTCTTGAGATTGGGGAAAGTGCGGTAGAACTCCGCCGCACCCTTGAGGACCGGATAGGCCTGTTCGCGCAGCCACGCCTGATCGCCGGTAAACTGGTACCTCTGCCAGGCCAGGTTGCCGACCCGGGACGCCACGCCCAGGATATGCGAGGTGTGGCCGAAGATGCCGGTGCCCTTCGGCTTGAAGATGTAGTAACCGTGGTCCCAATCGCCGTCGGCCCGGAAGTTCCAGCGGCTGTTATGCCGGTTCTTGTTGTTGGCGTACCAGTCGAAGCGCGCCGAGCGCTGCTCGAACGGCTTGCGCACCAGCATCAGGTCCTGCAACTCGGCCGCGATGTCGTCGGGCAGCCGCTCCGGTCCGTTGAAGAACGTCGTCTCCGGAATCCAGATGCCTTCCGCGCCCCATTGCTGGCGCGCCGCCAGCGCGGCCGCCTCATACATGTTCCCGTACAGCTTGAACATCGGGTCTATCAGCTCCAGGCGGTTGGCGGGCATCAGGTTACTGTAGTAGGCCGACGTGTTGGCCCACCAATACTGCGAGCCCCAGCGGCTCAGGTCGCCGTCGGTGAACCATAGCAGGCCCCCGAAGCGGGGCGGGTAAGCCCCGCGCGAACTGGCGCCCATCAGGTACAGGTTGTAGGTGTAGTTCGCCTCGACGAAATCGGCCTGCCCGGAGTCGCTGTGCAGGTGGACCATGGCTCGCGACCAGAAGCTGCGCCACCATTCCGCCGCCGCTTGGCGCAGGCCTTCGAAGCCACGCTGTTCGGCGGCGGCCAGGTGAGCCAGCGCCTGCTCCGCGGCGTTATGCGCGGGATCCTGGGCGGCCGCGCTGGCGATCAGGATCAGCAGCCGTCCCTTTCCTGGCGCGGCCGAAAGCTGCACCGTCGATTGGTTCAGGATCCGCGCCCGCGCGGGACGGCCCGTCACCCCGATGGCCACCGCTGATGCCCCGTGGAAGCTGCCTTCGCGGAACTCCTGCGTCAGCGTTATCCGCCCGCCAAATATCCCCAGCCGCGACGTAGCCGTGTGCGCCGCCGTGCGGAACATGACGGTGTTGTCCTGCGCCAGTTTGTACGTCAGGCGCGGGTGGTACTGCTGCTGGTACCGCAGCATGCGCAAGTCGATGTTGACGGCCGCCGGCTGGGCGCGCTGGTCTTCGATCTCGAAGGCCATTACGTCACGGTCCGGCCAGGCCAGGGCGCGCGCGGTCACACCTCTTCCCTGGACGCTCATCAGCGCGTCGTAGAGCGACAGCCGTTGCCGGAAGGCGGTCGGCGTGAAGACGTCCTCGCCGGCGTCCGCCAGGTTGATGTCCACAAAGCCGCATCCGCTGCTGTAGTCGGAATCGGCACGCGGGAAGCTGGTCGTGGTGCTGTCCATGGCGTGGACGTCCACGCGGTTGATCTGGAGCTTCAGCGCCGAGGGCGTGGTCCAGACCAGGCTGCCCATGCGGCCGTTCCCCAGCGGCATCCCTTCCTCGGGGCGGGAAGCGGGGCTGTCGTAAACCAGGTCCGCGCGCGCGACCAGCCGCGGGCGGTCCACCTGGATGAGACTGTCCGCTGCCCCGGCCGCCACGGCGGCCAGTGCCGGCAGCACACTTGCGATTAACAGACGATCCATGAATTCCTCCCTGTGATGCGAGCGGCGGCCCATCAAAACCCAAACCGCAGGCCGAACCGGAAAACCCGCTCATCGAGCCCCTCCCGCCCGGTATTGCGGATGCCGGTGATCGTCGAGTAGCCCCCCAGGTTCCGGATGCTGCCATCGGCGTTCAACTGGAGGTTGGACACATTGGCTGCGGGGTTGGAGAAATGGGGGGTGTTGGTGAAGTTGAACACCTCCGCCCGGAACTGCATGCTCCAGCGCTCCGAGAAACGGAACTGGCGGAACAGGCCGAAGTCGAAGTTGCGGACCCCGGGGCCGCGCATCCGATTCAGCCCGGAGGTGCCAAAGCGCGCCTGCGTCACGGGAGCAAAGGCCAGCGGGTCGAAATACGACTGCCCCGGACCTGTGTGCCCGAGGATCTCGACCGTGGGCTTGATCTGGTCGGCCTTCTGGGTGCTCCCCGGCAGATTGAGAGAGGTGCCGGCGGCGGAGACGGTGAAAGGCGAGCCGGAATACACCGCGAGCAGCCCGCTTACCTGCCAGCCTCCCGCCAGCGCTGGCCCAACCCGGCCCGCGCTGAGGTGGCGCTTACCCCTGCCGAAGGGCAGTTCCACCACGAACGAGGTATTGAAGTTGTGGGTGCGGTCGAAGCCCATAATGGCGCGGTTCAGGCTGAAGTACGGCAGCGCCTGGATCGCCGGCGGGTTGTCCGCCAGGGCGTCGCAGCAGATCCCGATGACCTTCGACCAGGTGTAGGAGACACTCGCTTGCACCCCCTGCGCGAAGCGGCGCTGCAACATGGTTTGGAGCGAGTCGTACTTGTTCGTACCAGGGTTGGTGAGCAACTCGGTGTTGGCGGTCCGGCGGAACTTCACGAAGAAGGGCTGGCCCGCCTGGCCCAGACCGGGGATCTGACCCGCATTCAGGTTCAGGATCTGGTTGATGCGGATCTGGCGGGAGGCGACATAGCCGGCCTGGCCCGTGAGTCCCCACCACAGTTGTTTCTGGAGGGTGAAGTTCCAGGAGTGGACATAGCCTCGCCTGGGCTTCTGCTCCAGCGCGCGCGCCGATAGCGTGGCGGGAATGGACAGGACCCCGGCGCTGATGTCGGGGATCTGGATGGCGGGGATCCCCTCGCGCAGCCGCCGCGCAAACTGAAGCGGGTTCGGCGACGGGATCGACAGGTTCAGACCGGAGGGATAGTTGCCAATCAGATCGCGCACGAAGGCCAGCGGATAGGGGTCGAAATTCAAGCCGTAGCCGGTGCGGATCACCAGCGTGTCGGTGGCCCGGTAGGCCAGTCCGATGCGCGGCGAGAAGTTCTTCCAGCCAATCTCGTAGCCGCAATCGGTGGGAACGTTGCCCGCGCCGCAGATCAGCATCCGGTTGTTGTCGAAGTCGTAGCGCTCCAGGCCGCGGCTCTTGCGGGCGCCCATGGGAAAGCGATCCCACCGCACACCGAGGGAAGCCGTCAGGCGGGGCGTAACCTGCCACTGATCCTTGAAGAAGAGACTGTACTGCCAGTTGCGAGTGGAGGCCCGGTTGTTGTCGAACGGGACCAGGCTCTTCGACACGTCGGTCGGCAGCCCCAGCAGGAATGTGGCAAAGGAGTTGAACTGATTCCCGGAGGGGCCCCCGGCGATCTGTGTGGGGCCGCCGCCGAAGGAGAACGCGCCGGCGCTGGCGCCGGTCTCGAAGCGGTTGAGGGCCTGCCGGACGATGTCGCCGCCGAAGCGCAGGCCGTGGGAGCGTTTGGTCCAGGAGGCGTTGGCCGTGTACTGGGCCTGCCAGTTTTCGTCTACGTACGGACCGGCGGCGCCCCCGCTGCCCGGGTTCCCGATCGAGGAGTAGTTGCTCACGCTGAACTGCGGCCAGCCGCCATAGACGCGGTCGGTCCCGTTGGTGCCGGGGATCTTCAGGAAATCCAATCCCAGGTTTTCGTCCACCCGCGGCGGGTTGCTGTAGGCGTATATCAGCGTGATGCCGGTGTAGGTGTCCACGACGAAGGTGGGAGCCAGCACATAGGCGGCGCTGCCGGTGAAGGTGTATGTGTCGCCCGAGCCCTTGCCCATCTTGCCGGCCGCGCTGTTCACACCGTCGCCGCCCAGTTGGCCGAACGCGGGCGGATTATTGAAGTCCCAATGCAGCCAGCCCAGCCGTCCCGAGAAGGTCAGCTTCTCGGTGGGGTTGAAGTTCACTTTGGCGTCCGTCTTGTGCCGGCTGACGTTGTAGGGCCCGCTGGCGTAGAAGTTGGTGGTGAGAAGCTCGGGGAAGGTCGGTTGAGGCAGGTCCGCGATCAGCTTGGTCACGATCGGGTCGATGCGCGAGCCGGGAACGATGCTGCCCGGCAGGGGTGTGCGGCCGGAGCCGTTCTCGGCGCCGGTGAAGGGATCGTAAATCGGGTTCGGCGATGCCGACATATTGCCGCTGCGGATGGCGGCGGTGGGCACCGTGAGCAGCCGCCCGCCGGTCTGGCGGTCGAACTCCCCCTCGTAGCTGGCGAAGTAGAACAGCTTGTCCCGGATGATGCGCCCGCCCAGAGTGCCGCCCAACTGGTTGTTGATCGCCTTCGGCTTTCTCTGGCCGGCGGGCAAGAAGTACGGTCTGGCTTTCAGGGCGTTGTCGAAGTGGTGCTCGAACAACGAGCCGTGGAGCGTGTTGCCTCCGCTCTTCAACTGCACATTGGCGGACATGCCCCCCGACAGGCCCTGGTCGGCGTCCAGACTGCCGGTGACCACGCTCACCGCCTCAATCGCCTCCAGCCCGGGAATGTAGGCGGCCACGTGGGGCAGCCATAGATTATTGGTGATGGCGCCCTCAATGCGGATGCTGTTGGCGTTGCGCGTGGCGCCGTTGGAGTGGAATCCCAGGCCGCGGGCCGGATTGGCAGCCACCGAGTGGTTGTTCTCCGGAGGCGTGATGCCCGGCACCAGAATGAACAGGTTCTGGTAGTTCCGTCCGATCGGCACGGGCAGATTCTGGAGCTGCGCGGCCACCACCTCGGTCCGCACCTCGGCGCGATCGGTTTGCAGAGCGGCCGCCTCGCCGGTCACCTGTATCGACTCGGTGACGGCGCCCACCCGCAGCACGGCGTCCACCCGGACCACCTGATCCACGGCCACCACAACGGTGCCGACGGTGTGGGTCTGGAAGCCGTCTTTGCTGATGACCACCTCGTAAGCGCCTCCCGGGAGCGTCGAGAAGATGAAGTTGCCGTTCTCGTTGGTCGCTCCGGAACGAACCTGGTTGGTCTCCTTGTGGGTGACCCGCACCGCCGCGGCCGGTATCGCCGCGTTGCTCGGGTCGCTGACATGCCCCACGATCGAGCCGTAAAGCACCTGCCCCGCTGCCGGCCCGGCCGTGGCTGCCAATATCGCAATCACCGTGAACACTGCCACAACTGCACACCGCTTGCGCGCCATAGTCGCCTCCGCACCGATTGTATCGCGATCCACGCTAAACCTTCCACCTGTACCGCTAACGTTGGGGTCCTTCTCGTGCCGCCACGAATCCGCCCCGTTGGCCCTTGGCCCTTTGCCTCTGGCCTTTTGCCTGGCGGCCCGGCCGCGCTGCGCTCCACCCTGCCGCTATAATCTGAGAAGGTTCCACCCTTATGAAACGGCGGCTGTTGTATGGGGCGGGTATCGTCCTGCTGGTCCTCTCCGCCACTCTGGTCATCTGGCAAGGCTCCTTCAGCTTCGGCGAGTTTGGACCCGTCAGCCCTGAGCAGACCTTCCTGTACTGGGCCGTTTCCACCCTGGTCTTCCTGCTGACGCTGACCCTGGGGTTCATCCTCTTCCGCACCGGCTTGAGGCTGTACGTGGAACGGCGCAGCGGCGCCGAAGGCTCCCGCATCCGCACCAAGCTGGTCATCGGCGCCCTGGCGTTGAGCTTCCTGCCCGTGTTCTTCCTGGTGCTGTGGAGCGTCTCGGTGCTCAACCGCAACCTGGACAAGTGGTTCAGCCGCCCCGCCGAAGGCGTCCGCCTCAACCTGGTCGAGATCGCCGACCTGCTGGACCGGGAAGCCCAGACCGCCTCCGCCGAGGCCCAGCGCCTGGATCTGAAGCGGCGGGAGGCCGAAATCCAGCAGTACATCCGCGAGTACGAGCAACTGGCGGCCAGCCGTAAGAGCGTACGCACCTTCTACCTCCTGCTCCTGCTGGCGATCACCCTGTTCATCCTGTTCCTGGCCACCTGGCTGGCCCTGTTTCTGGCCAAGCAGATCTCCAACCCCATCTCCGCCCTGCTCACTGCCGCCCGCGAGGTGCGCCAGGGCAACCTGGGACACCGCGTCCAGGTGCGCGCTGCCGACGAGCTGGCCAGCCTGGTGCACGCCTTCAACGAAATGACCCGCGACCTGGAGACCAGCAACCAGGAATTGGAGCGCCGCCGCCGCTTCACCGAGGCCATTCTGGAAAGCATTCCCACCGGCGTCATTTCGCTGACCGCCGACGGCCGCATTCAGCGTGTCAACCATGCCCTCAGCCGCATCCTCCCCGCCCATAAGGTGGACGGCGCCGCCCGCCTGGAGGACCTCTTCTGCCGCGACGACACCGCCGTCATCAAGCAGATGATGAAGCGCGCCCGGCGCACCAGGGCCGCCATGCGGCAGCTCGATCTCACCGCCGAGCACGGCAAGCTCCACCTGGCGGCCACGGTTTCCGCCCTCGAGGACCGGCACACCTCCGGGTTCGTGCTGGTGCTGGAGGACACCAGCGAGTTGCTGCGCGCTCAGAAGGCCGCCGCCTGGCACGAGGTGGCCCGCCGCCTGGCGCACGAGATCAAGAACCCACTCACCCCCATTGCCCTGTGCGGGGAGCGCATCGGCCGCCAGCTTGAGCGCCTGGCTCTGCCGCCCGAAACCGACCGTATTCTGCGGGAGTGCACTGGCACCATCGCCAGCGAGGTCGAATCCGTCCGCGTGCTGGTCAACGAGTTCTCCCAACTAGCCGGCTTCCCCACCGCGCAGCCCGTGCCGTCGGACCTCAACGAGATCGTCGAGACGGCCCTGGCCTCTTTCGCCGGGCGCTGGGACGGCATCCGGCTGGACAAGTACCTGGCCTCGGATCTGCCCCAGGTCAGCGTGGACCGCGAGCAGTTCAAGCGCGTCGTCGTCAACCTGGTGGACAACGCCACCGAAGCCATGCAGGCGGCCCCCTGGAAACGCCTGCTGGTGGCTACCCAGCTCGGGCCGGCGGAAACCGTCGAGCTGATCGTGGCCGACTCCGGCTGCGGCATCTCCCCCGAGGACCGTGACCGGCTTTTTCTGCCCCACTTCTCCACCAAGGGACGCGGCACCGGGCTGGGGCTGGCCATCGTCCACCACATCCTCTCGGAGCACAACGCCTCCATCCGGGTCGAGGACAACGAGCCTTGCGGGGCGCGCTTCGTCGTCGAGGTCCCCACCCTGGTGGCGGCGGAGGCGGAGCGGGCGTGAAGCGTACCCGCATCCTGGTGGTGGACGACGAGCCGGGCATCCGGCAGTCGCTGGCCGGCGTGCTCGAGGATGAGGGCTACCAGGTGGTCGCGGTCGACAGTGGCGAGCGCTGCCTCGAGGAGCTGGCCCGCCAGAACCACGCCCTGGTGCTGCTGGACGTGTGGCTGCCCGGCATCGACGGCATGGATACCCTGGCGCGCATCCAGGAGACTCCCCTGCCCGACCGGCCCGTGGTGGTGATGATCTCGGGGCACGGCACCATCGAGACCGCCGTTAAGGCCACCAAGCTGGGCGCCTTCGATTTCCTGGAAAAACCGCTCACCATCCAGAAGGTCGCCGTCGTGGTCAAGAACGCCCTGCGCCACCGCCGCCTCGAACTCGAGAACCTCCAGCTCAAGCAGGGCCCCGGCAAGTACCGCATCATCGGCGAGAGCGTGCCCATGAAGGCCCTGCGCCAGCAGCTCGCGCTGATGGCCGGCAGCAACGGCCGCGTGCTGATCTACGGTGAGAGCGGCGCCGGCAAGGAGCTGGTGGCGCGCGCTATCCACGTCATGAGCCCGCGCGTCGCCGAGCCCTTCGTCGAGGTCAACTGCGCCGCCATCCCCGAGGAGCTGATCGAGAGCGAGCTGTTCGGCCACCGCAAGGGCAGCTTCACCGGCGCCAGCGAAGACAAGACCGGCAAGTTCCAGAAGGCCGACGGCGGCACGCTGTTCCTCGACGAGGTCGGCGACATGAGCCTCAAGACCCAGTCCAAGGTGCTGCGCGTGCTCGAGGAGCAGCGCTTCGAGCCGGTGGGCGCCACTCAGTTCGTCCAGGTGGATGTGCGCGTCATCGCCGCCACCAACAAGCACCTCGAGGAGGAGATCGAGCACGGCAACTTCCGCGAGGACCTCTTCTACCGCCTCAACGTCATCCCCTTCCACGTGCCGCCGTTGCGCGAGCGGCGCGAGGACATTCCCCTGCTGGCCGACTACTTCCTGCGCGAGTTCACCGCCTTATACGGCCGCAGGCCCAAGGAGCTGACCCCCGAAGCCTATCGCCTGCTTCAGGACCACACCTGGCCCGGCAACGTACGCGAGCTGCGCAACGTGATGGAACGCCTGGTGGTCATGAACCCCCAGGCGCGCATCGACGCCCGGCACATCCCGCTCGCCTCCACGCGCCGTCCGGCCCCCGCCGCGCCGCCCGCCGCCCTGGCCAGCCTCCAGGAAGTCCGCCAGGCCGCCGAGCGCGACTACATCCTCAAGAAACTGGAGGACACCGGCGGCAACGTCAGCCGCGCCGCCGAGCTGCTGGGACTGGAGCGCAGCCACCTCTACCGCAAAATGAAGGCCCTGGGCATCGCCCCCAAGGACACCTGACGGGGACAGACGGAACGTTCCCCGCACAGGGAACGTTCCGTCTGTCCCCGCGGCCCGGCCGGCCCGGCCTTGCCATCCCGAATCCGCCCCAGCCGCACCGCACGCTCGTTCTGCCCCAGCGCATCCCAGCGGATGACGCCGCTGGAACCCTCCCAGCCGGACAGCTCCCGCACCGCGTCGCGGATGCGCGCGCGGTTCAGACCAGCCTGGCGGATGGCCGCCACCACCAGCCGCGCGGCGTCGTAGGCTTGCGCGGCAGCGTAATCAGGGTGCGCGCCGGCCTCGGCCAGGAGGGGAAACAGGACGCCCTCAGCGGCGCCGCCGGCCTCCTCGATGAACGCGCGGCGTCCCGCCGAAGGGCCGCAGAGCACCGGCGCCGCGCACCCCAGACCGCGCAGCGCCTTCACCACCCGGCCGCTGTCCCGCGCCCCGGCGATGATCACCACCGCTTGCGGCGAGCTTTCCGCCACGCGCCGGGCCAGCGCGTTCACCTCCGTCGTCCCCGGCGCGAATTCGATGTGAGATGAAGGCCGGGACCGCTCGCTTACGCTCGCGGCTCGGTTAGACGCTGCCATGCCGGCTTCCGAGCCGCGACCGTGAGGGAGCGGTGGCTTGACGTGAACCGCCGGCGTCGCCTTCAACTCCGCCACGAACGCGCGCGAGTCGTGGTCCGTGGCCGAAACCAGCAGGAAGGGACGCCCCGCCAGCGCCCTCACCAGCACCGGCGCTTGCAGGTGGTCTCCCGGCGCGCAGGAAAACATCCAGGGCACGTTGGCCCCGTGGATGGTGCGGTCGGTGGCTGCCGGGTTCACCAGCGCCAGCCGCGCTTTGAGAGCCACCTGTTCGGCCAGGTGCGTCGCCGCGCCGTCCACGGAGCCGATCAGCGCCCACACACCTTCCTGGTAGATCAGGCGCACCAGGACGCCGGCCCCCGCGCTCCAGGGGTTTTCAGACCAGGCGGCAACCAGTCTGAATGGCAGCCCCTTGTACCCCCCTTCGCGGTTGGCTTCCTCGATGGCCAGGGCGGCGCCCTGCCATAGCGTCCCGCCCTTGGGGTGTCGCGGATCGGCGGGCCCGAAGTAGCCGATGCGCACTTCGCGCAAGCCGCTCGGTTCCGGCTCCTCGCGCCCCGGCCCCGTATACTCGGGGCGTTGCTGGCGGGCGTCACGGTAGGGCGGTTGCTGGCAGGCCGACGGTCCGCCCCACTCCAGCGCCAGCAGCAGGAGCAGGAGCCGTTTCATTGGGGCTTCGCTGGTTCCAGGCCCCGGCTGACGCGGTCTCGCGGAGGGATGTAGCCGCGCGGGATTCCCAGGTCCTCCCGCGAGTGGTACTTCCAGGCGCCGCTCTCACGCCTCGCCAGGAACACTTCGCCCACGTCGTCCAGGGCGGCGCTAAGAGAGATGTCGCCGGTCACACCCCTCCAGGGCTTGCCGCGGTAGGCCAGCACGTCGCGGATCTTGGCTCGATTCAGCCCCGCCGCCTGGATCGCCCACAACAGCATGCTCATGCCGTCGTAACCGTGCGCGGCGTAGGTTTCAGGTTCGGCGTTGAACCGCGCGCGAAATGCCTGGCGAAACTTCTCCAGCCGGGGGTCCTTGCGCGTGGGGTCCCACGGGTAGCCGGCCACCACGCCCTCGGCGTTCGGCCCGGCCAGACTGACGAACTCCTCCGACACGCTGCGGTCGCTGGTGAAAAAAGGCTGCTTCATCCCCAGGGCGCGCATCTGGTTGAGGATCAGCGCGCTATCCCGCGCGTCGCCCCAGTGCACCATCGCGTCCAGTTGCGCCTCCCGCAGCCGCTCCAACTGAAGGCTGAAATCGTCCGCGCCCAAGCGGTAGGCCATTTCCAGAATGATGGGCTGGCCCAGCCTCCGCGCGCTGTCACGCACCTCGCGCACGCCGAAGCGTCCGTAGCGGTTGCTGCCCCGTATGATCCCTATGCGCCGGTAGCCCAGCTTGCGGATCATGTAGTCCACCAGCAGGTAGCTCTGCTGGCGGTCGTCCCCGATGACCCGCATCACCCAGGGGATGTTGGTCTCGATGAAAGTGGGATCCGTGTCGCCCGTGTTCAGCATCACCAGCTCGGCCTTCAGCGCCACGCGGATCGCGATGTGGCTGTTGGCTCCGTCGATGGTGCCCAGGATGGCCCACACCCGGTCGATGTAGGCCATCTTGATGATCTCGTTGCCGGAGGAACCCCACAGGCCGTTGTCGTTACTGATCACCAGCTCGAAGGGGATCTTGCGCTTCAGGTGCCCGCCCCGCGCGTTGGCTTCCTCGACGGCCAGTCGCGCGCCCTGAAGCATCTTGATGCCCAGGGCTTCCTCGTGGCTCTTGCCCCCGGTGGCCACCGATACCGTGGACATGATGGGGCCGATGAAGCCGATCTTGACGCTCTTCAAGTCCATCGGCGGCTCGGGAATGGCTCTGCCCGAACCGGCGTACTCCATCTGAAGCAGGAAGTGCTCCTTGTAGGGCTTGACGCCGCCGAATGGTTCCACGTCCACCGGTGTATTGGCGTAGTTGTCGTCCTTTCTCAGCTTGAGGTCGGGGACTTCGTACGGCCCTACCGCGTTGATGCGGCGCAACACCTCGGCGGTATCCGGGTCGATGAGCACCTCCTGGGCCGGCTTCTGCGCCGTCAAACCACCCACCACCAACCACCAACCCACGATCCACGCCCGCTTCACCGCTTCCCTCCCTTCCGCGGAGCCGCCGCCAGCCGCGCACGCTCGCGCAGCCCCGGGTAGTAGCCCTCGCCCATGCCCCACCCCAAGCCCTTCGACGTGCCCACCCAGACGTCGTTGCCGTCGATATCCGCGCTGATGATGAAGCTGTGCGGCACCCCCACCGGCAGCTCCACCGTCTCCACCACCTGCTTGTCCCGGCTCACCACCGCCTGCCCGCCCTTCCCCTTGGGGTTCCGGGTGTACGCCACCCACGTGTTGCTGGGCACATCCATCACCGCGCCCAGGCCCTTGTCGCTACAGAACCAGGCTTCGTTGGCGCTGCGCGCCCGCAGGTTGTTGTTGAAGTCGCTGGGGAGGCCGGAGTCGTGGGCAAAAAACCCCCGCCAGTTACGCCCGTCATAGCGGCTGACCCCGAAGTAGGTTGACACCCACAGGGTCTTCTCCACGTAGTTCGCTCCGGTAGTGATCACGTGTACGATGCCGTCGTCCCGGTACAGGTCGATCTCCATCTCCCCGTCCGGATCCAGGTAGTCCTTCCAGCGCCCCGCGGCCACGTCGTACTCCAGCACCCCGCTGCCCCACACCGCCAGGTGCACCTTCCCGTCCGCATAGTGCACCCCGTAGTTCCAGATCTCCTCCATGGGCGCGTTCTTCTCGGTGAAGATGGTCCATTCGCCGGTAAGGATGTTGAAGCGGCACGCCCCGGCGGTGGTGGCCGCCCAGATGTTGTCGTTCTCGATGGCCACGCCGTAGACTACGTCGTTGACCAGGCCGCTGTTCAACTGGTGCCAGTGGTCGAAGCGTCCGCCGCTGAAGCGCGCCAGGCCGCCGCCGAACAGCGCCAGCCACACGTCGCCGGTCTTGGGGTGAACCTCGATGCCCGTCACCACGCGCCAGGGCAGCCCGTCCTTCTCCTTCCAGTAACGGATCTTGCCGGTGCGCTTGTCGATCACCGCCAGGCCGTCTTCGGTGCCCACCCAAACCCGCGGGCCGTCCGCCTTCACCGCGAAGATGTGATCGTTGGGCAGCCCGTCGGCCACCGTGAACTGCTTCCACCGCGTGTACACATAGGGCAGCTTCAGCGGTTCTTGCCCGGTGGCCACAAGGCTCGCCGCCAGGACCGCCGCCGCCAGCGCCACGCTTCTCATCCGGCCCCTCCTAAGGCTGTTGAAAAAGCCCATGGGCAAGCTGAAGCTCGCCCCACGTGGGGGCGTCAGTCATCGATCCGCCCTGTAGCATAAGCTTTAGCTTGTGTCCCGCGAACCGTGTAGAGCACTTCTTTCAGCAGCCTCCTACAGCGTCTTCAAGTACTCGATCAGGTCGTTGAGCTGATCCTTGGTCAGATCGTTGGTCACCCCGTGCCGGTCATCCGGATTGTACACCGTCCAGATCTCCTCCAGCGTCGGCGCCAT
>VFZS01000055.1 GCA_016871095.1 Acidobacteriota bacterium | reverse complement strand
CCAGTTCATACTCGTGGACGGCGTGGTGGGGATGGAAGGCAACGGGCCGATACAGGGGCGGCCGAAAGCCGCGGGCGTCCTGGTGGCCGGCGCCGACCCGGTCGCCGTGGACGCCACTTGCTGCCGGGTGATGGGCATCGACCCCGGCAAGGTCGAATACCTGAGGCTGGCGGAGAGCGCGGGCCAGACGCTCGAAGCGCACGTCGAGCAGATCGGAGAACCGGTGCGGGCCGTGGCTACGCGCTTCGAGCTGCTCAAGGAGTTCGCCGCCCTCCGGCTATGAAGCGGACCTGCGCAGTTCTGGTCCTGATCGCGGCGCTGGCGCCCTCGGCCTGGGTGGCCTGGCAGGCGCGCGACATGCCGCAGTTGGGGCTGTTCCACGACGACAGTCTCTACTGGGTATGCGCCAAGTCGCTGGCCGAGGGCAGCGGGTACCGCATCCTGAGCCTGCCCGAGCAACCCCACCAAACCAAGTACCCGCCGCTGTACTCCCTGCTGCTGGCCGCCGTCTGGAAGGTTACCCCCAGCTTCCCTGACAACCTGGCCCTCGCCACGCTGATGTCCTGGTTGTGGCTGCCGCTGTGCCTGCTGGTTGGTCAGCCGGTCCTGGCCGGCCTGGGCCTGGGACCAACGCACCGCCTCGTCGTGACCGTCCTGCTGGCGCTCAATCCCTACGTGATCCTGTACAGCGTCAGCCTGATGTCGGAGGTGCCGTTCACCTGTCTCCTGCTGGGCTGTCTGGCCCTGACGCAACGGGCGGAGCAGCCCGGCGGGCCGCGCTGGGTGGCGGCGGCGGCCGGCGCCGCCGGCGGTGTTGCCTTCCTGATGCGGACCGCCGCGCTGCCCCTGCTGGTGACCGCCCCGCTGGTGCTCTGGCGGAGAAAGCAGCGGCCAGCGGCGCTGTGGTTCGTGGCCGCCATGCTGCCCGCCGTCGGGGCCTGGGGTCTGTGGGCACGGGCGCACCAGGTGCGGACTGGCGACCCGGTGCTGATGTACTACACCGACTACCTGGGGTATCAGAAGGCGAGTTTCTCCTGGAGCGATGCGCCCCTGGTGATCTGGACCAACCTGGCTGGCATCTTGGAGGGTTCGGGCAGCCTGCTGATGGTCTTCGGCGAGGGCATTCCGGCCATGGTGGTGGGAGCGGTGGCGTTGCTCGGGGTGATCCGGCTGGCGCGGCGCGGGGGCCTGAGCCAGTACCCGGTGTATGCCGCGGCCTGCGTGTTGATGCTGCTCACCTGGCACCTGGGGCTGCGGGACCGCTATCTGCGCCTGGTGCTGCCCCTGGCGCCGCTGGCCGTGGCGGGTCTGACTGATGTGTGGCGGTGGCTGGCGGTGCTGGCGCGAACCTGGCTGGGTCGCGGGGGCTGGCGCTTGGCTGCGGCGGGCCTGGTGGCGCTGGTCATGGCCGTCCCGGCCCTGCTGGGCGGAGCCAACACGGCGGCGATGCTGCTACAGTTCCCTGCCTACTGGGAGCGGCAACGCGCGGCACGGGAGGATGCGCGCCCGGCTTTGACGTGGCTGGCTCAGAATGCGCCGCCCGAGGCCGCCATCCTGGCGGAACAGGATCCCATGGTGTACCTGTACACCGGCCGGCGCGGCTACCGGTTCATTGTCCCTCCACAGTTGCTCTACCGCGGACGGCCCGAGGAGATCGCGCGATTTTACCGGGAGGTGGGAGCGTACGCGCGCCGGCGCGGAGTGAGCCTAATCCTGGCGGTGGGGGAGCCGGGCCGGGAGCAGGTGGGCGACCCGCTCGGCGATTTCAGTGCGGCGGCCTCGAGCCCGGACCTGGAACTGCTCCGCCTTTGGCCCCGCGCCGCCCTCTACCGGGTGAGGGGTGAGGGATCATGAGGGTGCGGCTGGCTGACCGCCAGCCTGGCGCCGCGGCGCGATTTGCACATGCAGGCAGGCGAGCAGACTAAGACACGTCGCCAAAGGAGATGGCTGATAGCCGCGGCGGCCCTGGCCGCGCTGCTGTGGCCCTCCGCGGATCTGGCCTGGCATCTGCGCGATCTTCCACACCTGGGGATGCACTGGGACGACACGATCTACTGGTTGTGTGGGAAGTCGCTCGCCGAGGGCCGAGGGTATCGCATTCTGAGCCTGCCCGAGGAGCCCTGCCAGACCAAGTACCCGCCCCTGTTTCCGGCCATGCTCTCGCTGATCTGGCGTCTCCACCCGGAGTTCCCCACGAACCTGCCCTGGGCGATGCTGCTTGCCTGGTCGATGTTGCCACTCAACCTGTTGCTGGCCGCACGGCTGTTTCGCGAATGGGGCTTCCGCCCCGTGGAGACTTGGGGGCTCTGCGCACTGCTGGCGCTGAACTTCTACCTGATCCTGTATAGCATCAGCCTGATGACGGAGGTGGCCTTTGCGAACTTGGTGCTGACGGCGCTGCTTCTGGCGATGAGGGGCGCCCGCCCGACCGCGGCCCCATGGTGGGCGGGGCTGGCCGGGCTGGCCTCAGCGATGGCCTTCCTGACCCGAAGCTCCGGGATTGTGCTGCTGGGGCTGGCAGTCGTGCTTTTCTGGCCACGCAGGCAGCGCCGGCAGGCCGTCTGGTTTTGTCTGGGCATGTTGCCGACGGTGGCGGGCTGGACATGGTGGGTCAAGACGCATCAGGTGGTGACCTCGGACTACAACCTGCTGTACTACGTGGACTACGTGCGATTCCACCTCCTCAGCTTCACCTGGCGCGACGTGCCGGTGTTGGTGTGGCGCAACCTCGGAAGCATTCTTACGGCCTTGGGCGGAATGCACCTGTTGGGGATCAGCACGCAGTGGCACGGCGTGGGGTTCCGCATCCTGCTTTCGGCAGCCACAATCGGCGGATGGGTGACGCTGATGCGCCGAGTGGGCATGTTCCCGGTGGGGTGGTTTCTGATCGGACATATCGGCGCACTGACCTTGTTTCACGTGCTGCCGGGAGATCCGCACGAGAGGCACCTGCTGCCCCTGCTGGCGCCTGCCAGTGCGGGCCTTTGGGTCGCGGCTCGTGGCACGCTCCGGGTTGCCCTCCGCTGGCTGCGAGGGGCCGCTCTCACCCAAACCGTGGTGGGGGCGCTGCTGTTGGCAGGGTTGGGCTGCCTGCTTTGGGTCGGGTTGCTCTCCAACGTCGCCGTGGCATCCCACTCGCGGCGAATGCTGCCGGAATCGCGCCGAGATCGGGATGAGTTCCGCGCCGCTGCGTACTGGATCCGGGACCACACGCCGGCCGACTCCAGGGTGCTATGGGCCTACAGCGACGCGATGGGGTATCTGCTTTCCCAGCGGAAGGGACGGTCGATGTTCGTACCGCCGCGGCTACACTACTACGACGACCGCGAAGGGGCGCTGAGGCTGTCCGAGTCGGCGGTTGACTTTATGCGGCGGTACGGGTTGACGTACCTGGTGTTGAGGCTGCCCAGGACTCCCAGTGCGACGCTGGACGGCGTCGCGATGCTCCGCCTCTGTGCGGTGGCGGAACAAGCCCCCGAGTTGCGTCTCGCTTTCCAGGCGGGAACAACTTCCGTTTACGTCCGGACGAGCCACTGAAGCGCGCGAGTCTGCATCCGCACGACCTACATCCGCGGCCAGCCCGCCAGGATGATGCACAGGTTCCAGGCCACCAGCCCGGCGTACCAGTAGTTGATCCAACTGATCAGCCGGTGCCGGTTCGCCCATAGGCAGTAGCCGCCCAGCCCGATGGCCAGCAGCTTCGCCGCCAGCAAGCCCAGGGTTGGATCCAGACGCATGAGCTGGCGTACGAAGGGGCTCATTTCCTGGAGGCCCAGCCGCAATCCCACCATGGTGGTGAGCAGGTCCAGAACCTGGAGGTAGAGAAATAGCTGATATGTGGCCTGCACCACTGTGCTCATCGGCAGCAGGGCGTTACCGGCGTATCGGTCAAACACCTTAGGAGGGCAGCAGCCGGGCTAGTATCAGCAAGGTGACTACTCCCACGGCGATCACCGTCCCGTGTGGCAGGGTCACGGCCTTGGGGTTCCCCACATCGAGTTCCTCACGGGCGATATACGGGGAGCGGAAGCGCATGAGCTGCGCCAGGATGAACCCGACGTTCCACAGCGTTCGGCGCAGCCGCCCCTTGGCCAGCGTCAGGATCACCGCCAGAATCCCGCCCAGAATGGCGCTGACGATGAAAATGCCCAGCCACAGCCGCCAGCCGGCGATCGCGCCCAGTGCGGCCATGAGCTTCACATCGCCGCCGCCCATGCCGCGCAGCACGTACATGGGCAGGTAGATCAACAGCGCCAGCCCCATGCCGCCGGCTGAGCGCAGCACTCCCTGGCCGTAGAACAGGAATCCGTTCAGCAGGAATCCCAGCAGCAGGCCGGTCAGCACCAGCCAGTTGGGGATCCGCCGCGTGCGCAGGTCCCAGATGCCCGCGGTCACGGCCACCGCGGCCAGCACCGCTTGGAGGATGAGGGGAAAGTCCGTCATGGCTAAGTCACTATCCTATCTCGACCAGCTTGGAGCGGGAGGCCGCGCCCGAACGTATTCGCAGCCGGGACTTGGGCACCGAAAAATACTCGGCCAGCCGCTCGAGCAGCTCCTGGTTGGCGCGGCCCTCCACCGGTGGCGCACTCAGGTGCGCGATCAGGGAACCGTCCGGCGCCGCCTCGACGCGCGGACGGCGCGAGCGGGGCTTCACCCGCACCGCCACCACTGTGCCGCTTGCGAGCATACTCATATCAGGATACAGTGGGCGCCTATGCAGCTCCGCTGGACGCGGCGGCAGTGCGCCTGTGCGGCGCAGTTGCTAAGATCGTAGAGACATGACCAGGCAGCAGATTCTCTCTTCCATTCTCGATATCGGAATCGTGCCGGTGGTGCGAACCACCAGCGCCGAGAGCGCCATTCAGGCGGTTGAGGCCATTTACCAGGGCGGCATCCGCGCGGCCGAGATCACCATGACCGTGCCGGGCGCCATCCGCGCCCTCGAGAAGGTGGCCGACGCGCTGGGCGACAAGATCGTGCTGGGCGCCGGCACCGTGCTGGATGCGGAGACCGCCCGTATCGCCATGCTGGCCGGGGCGGAGTTCTTTGTCTCGCCCGGTCTGAAGCTGGCCACTATCGAGATGGCCAGGCGCTACTCGAAAGTGGTGGTGCCCGGCGCCCTCACCCCCACCGAGGTGCTGGCGGCCTGGGACGCCGGCGCCGACATCGTCAAGATCTTCCCCTGCGGCAACCTGGGCGGCGCCAAGTACATCAAGGCCCTCAAGGCGCCCTATCCGCACATCGAGATGATCCCCACCGGCGGGGTGAACCTCGAGACTGCGGGCGACTTCCTCAAGGCCGGCGCCTGCGCCGTGGCCGTGGGCGCCGAGCTGGTGGATGCCAGGGCGGTCAAGGAAGGCCGCTTCGAGGTGATCGTCGAAAAAGCGCGGCAGTACCTGGCGGTGGTGGCCAAGGCGCGCGCCGAGATGGCCGGAGCCTGAGGCCGGCGGAGGCCGCGCTCAGCCCGTGTAACGCCGGAAGATCAGGCAGCCGTTGGTGCCGCCGAAGCCGAAGGAGTTCGACAGAGCGCATTCGATACGCATCGCGCGGGCCTGGTTGGGCACCCAGTCCAGGTCGCACTCCGGATCCGGCACTTCGTAGTTGATGGTGGGCGGCGCGATCTGGTCGCGAATGGCCAGCACCGTCACACCCGCCTCGAAGCCCCCGGCGCCGCCCAGCAGGTGGCCGCTCATCGACTTGGTGGAGCTGACCGCCAGCTTGTAGGCGTGCTCGCCGAAGCACTTCTTCAGGGCCTGGGTTTCGATGCGGTCCCCCACTTCCGTGGAGGTGCCGTGGGCGTTGACGTAGTCGATGGCCGCGGGTTCCAGGCCCGCGTCGCGCAGGGCGTTCTGCATCACCCGCCGGGCGCCGTCACCGTCCTCCGACGGCGCGGTGATGTGGTAGGCATCGCCGCTCATGCCGTAGCCGACGATCTCCGCCACAATCGGGGCCCCGCGCCGCAAGGCGCTCTCCAGCTCCTCCAGGATGAGGACGCCGGCGCCCTCCCCCACCACGAAGCCGTCGCGGTTTTTGTCCCACGGCCGGCTGGCGCGCTCGGGCTCGTCGTTGCGCGTGGACAGGGCGCGCATGGCGGCAAAGCCGCCAATGCCCAGCCGGCACACGGGGGCTTCCGCCCCGCCGCACACCATGGCGTCGGCGTCTCCGTGCTGGATGATTCTGTAGGAATCCCCGATGGCGTGGGCCCCGGTGGTGCACGCCGTGGCGGTGGCCGAGTTGGGCCCCTTGGCCCCCACCCGGATGGAGACCTGGCCGGCCGCCAGATTGACCACCGTGGCCGGGATGAAGAAGGGCGATAGGCGCTTGGGGCCGTGGCCTAGCAGGACCTCGAACTCACGTTCAATCACCTCGAAGCCGCCCACGCCGCTGCCGATAAACACCCCCACGCGCTCGGCGTTGTCCGCGGTCACCTCGAGTTCGGCGGAGCTGAGCGCGATATCGCTGGCCGCGATGGCGAAGTGGATGAACCGCCCCATCTTCTTGATCTCTTTGCGCTCCACCCAGCGCTCAGGCTCGAAGCCCTTGACCTCGGCGGCGATCCGGCAGGCAAATGCCGTGGCGTCGAACGCGGTGATGGGGCCGACGCCGCTGCGCCCCTCCCGCAAGGCCTGCCACGTGGGCTCGGTCCCCACGCCCAAAGGAGACACCAGCCCCACACCTGTCACTACTACCCTACGCCGCACGGTGAGACTCCTCGCCTGATGACCGCGGTCCGATGCCGCTACTGCTTGGCCTGCTTGTTCTCGATGTAGTCGATGGCATCCTTGACGGTCGCGATCTTCTCAGCGTCCTCGTCCGGGATGTCCAGATCAAAGGCCTCTTCGAACGCCATGATCAACTCGACGATGTCCAGTGAGTCCGCGCCCAAGTCATCCACGAAGGACGCGGTCAGGTCCACCTGGCCTTCGTCTACGCCCAGTTGCTCGACAATGATCTGCTTGACCTTCTGCTCAACCGACATGGCTCCTCCAGAGTCAGCCGCAAACTCAATGATTCTAGCACGAAAACCGCCGGTCAACAGAGTGCAAGCCGTCGGGCGTGAAAAAGCGCCCCCTTAAGCTCCCCAAGCGCCCGGCGGGGGTGCCTAGAATGAAGACATGGCGAGTTGGTGGCCCCTGGTGGTGGGCGGCGTCCTGCTCTGGTCGGCGGATGTGGACGCCGACTACCGGAGCGCCAGGCGCAAGCTCGACCTGATCCAGAACGAGCAGGTTCCCGCAGGCTCCTCTGTCACCCTCCGCCCGCGCGAGCTGGAGGCCTACGCGGCGCGGGAAGTCCAGACCGTGGCCCCGGAGGGGGTCCGCGACCCCCGCCTGGAACTCGCTTCCGGACGGGCCACCGGATCCGCCCACATCGACTTCCCCAAGCTCCGCCAATCCACGGGCAAGCCCCTGGGCTGGCTGATGAGCCGCCTGTTGGCCGGCGAGCGCCCCGTGCGGGTCACCGCCCGCATCCGCTCCGGTGGCGGCCGGGCCACCGTGGACCTCGAACGTGTCGAGGTCTCAGGGCTGGCCCTCGGAGGCGCGGCTCTCGAGTTCCTGATCCACAATTTCGTGCTGCCCTACTATCCGAACGCCAAGATCGGGCAGCCCTTCGAGCTGGCCCACCGCATCGACCGCCTCGAGGCCCGCCCCGGCGAGGTGCGCGTGGTGATCAGAAAGCGCTGAACGGGAGTGCCGCGACACCGGGCGCCAGCGGCAGCCCGACATCTCCGGGGTGAATAACGAAGCCGGGCCCGGCTTTGCTGCCGTGCAACTCCTGGAATGTCTTGACCGCTGCGGCCATTCCCCGATGAGGCGTAGCCGAGAGCTTCACCTCGATGGGTATCAGGTGGTCGCCCGTGTCCACGACCAGGTCCACTTCGGACCCGTCGGAAGTGCGCCAGAAGTAAACCCGGGGTTCCTCACCTCGGTTGAGCAGTGTCTTGACGATCTCCGCTAGTGCTGCGGTCTCGAAGATTGCTCCGCCCAGCGGGCCTGCGGCCGCGTGCTCCGGATCTCTCAGCCCGGCTAGGTGACACAGCGTGCCCGTGTCCGTGAAATACACCTTGGGGGTCTTCACCAGCCGCTTCCCGACGTTGGCGAAGTAGGGGCGCAGGATGAAGACCTGGTGGGTTGCCTCGAGCACGGAAAGCCACGCCTTGGCCGTGTTGACGGCAACGCCCAGGTCACGTGCGAGGCCGGAGAGGCTTTGCAGTTGCCCGGCACGGGCGGCCAGGGATCTCAGGAAGGCTTGGAAGGACGTCAGATCGCCGACCTGCCGGATGGAGCGAACATCCCGCTCGAGGTAGGTTTGGACGTAGCTGGCGTGCCAGAGGTGGAGACCGCGATCAGGCTGAGCAGCCAGCTCCGGGTAGCCGCCCCGCAGAAGGCCCTCCCAAACGCCGGCAAACGCCGGGCCGGACAGGCGGCCAGCAGCCTCCCAGGGAAACGGGCGCTGCGGCTCACCGGCCGCTTCGCGGCGGGACAGAGGTAGCAGGCGCAGCACCGCAGCCCGGCCGGCCAGCGACTCGGTGATTTGCTCCCGTAGAAGCAGATTCTGCGAGCCGCTCAGCAGGTACTGCCCAGGCTGGGAACGCCGAACGTCGATTCGCTCTTTGATGTAGGGGAGCAGTTCGGGGGCGTGCTGAATCTCGTCGAAGATGACCGAAGGCGGGTACGCTGCCAGGAAGCCTCGCGGGTCCGTGATTGCAGCCGCTCGGACATCCGGAAGCTCCAGGGACACGTACCCGCAGGCTCCGCCGAACAAATGCTTCAGC
Source organism: Acidobacteriota bacterium (assembly GCA_016871095.1). Taxonomy (GTDB): domain Bacteria; phylum Acidobacteriota; class Terriglobia; order Bryobacterales; family Bryobacteraceae; genus VFZS01. The sequence continues at coordinate 5,439 of VFZS01000055.1, read as the reverse complement.
AGGGTAGTCTTGCCGGACTGGCGGGGGCCGGTGAGCACGACAGCGGGGAACTCGGCGGCGGCGCGCAGTAGCGTGGGTTCGAGCGCTCGGGAGATGTACATCGGTGAAACCAAGCCCCTTCTGTATTCTTGCATTTCAAATGCAGCAATGCAAGAGGGTGCCTCTCAGCGCGTTCCCCGCCGCATCGCCTCCGCCGCCTGTTTGCCTGTGCGGACGCAGTCCGGCACGCCGATGCCGGAGTAGGCGTTGCCCGCCAGGTGCAGGCCCGGCAGCCCCGCCAGGCGGGCGCGGATCTCCTCCAGCCGCGCCAGGTGACCCACCGTGTACTGCGCCATCGACCGCGGCCAGCGCGCCACGCGCGCGAAGATCGGTTCCGCCGTTACCCCCATCAGCCGCGCCAATTCCTCCCTCACTGCGCCCACCAGGGACTCATCCCCTTCCCGCAGCGCCCCTTCGTCGTCCCCCAGGAAGCACCGCAACACTACCTTGTCTTCCGGGACCCGGTGGGAGAACTTCGTGTTGACCCACGTGCAGGCCACCAGCCGGCGGCGCTCCCGCCGGGGAACCAGGAACCCAAAGCCATTCAAAGGATGTGCGAAACCAGTCTTCCGGTAACCCAGCGAGAGGGTGATCGAGTGGGTGTAGGGGATCGCAGCCAGCAGGGCGGCCAGTTGCGGCCCCAGGCCCTCCAGCACAGCGGCGGCTTCGTAGCCGGGGCACGCCAGCACCACCTGCTCAGCTTCGAGCCATTCCCCGCCCACCCGGATGCGGTAACCGGCCCCGGATCGCTCCATGGTTTCGGCGGAACCGCACAACCGGCTCAAGGCGGGGCGCGCCGCGGCCTCGAGGGCCTCGACCAGCCGGCCCAGCCCGCCCCGCAGCGTCTGAAACAGCGGCAAACCCTGGGCCTCGGCTGCGGCCTGGCGGCGTGCCGCCAGCACCCCGCGGGTGAGGCTGCCGTAGCGGGCCTCCAGTTCCACAAACCGCGGCAGCACCGCCGCCACGCTCAGCAACTCGGGGCTGCCGCCATAGACCCCCGCCAGCAGGGGTTCGGCCAGGTAGTCCACCGCCTCCGTGCCGTAGTGGTCGCGGATGAAATCGGCCACCGACCGGTCCGTACCCGCCGAGGGGCGCACGCGCCGGAACCACTCCAAGCCCATCCGCAGCTTGGCCCCCCACGACAGCAGGTTCGATGTCACCAGGGGCAAGATCCTGGTGGGGACCATCAGCATGAGCCCGTCCGGCAGCGCGCGCAGCCGGCCCCGCTTCACCACGTAGGTCTTCCGCACGTGGTCGTTGGAGCCGATCACCTCACCCGCCAGCCCCAGTTCGCGGATCAGCTTCAGTGCCCACGGCTTGGCGGCCAGAAAGCTGTCCGGGCCGGCCTCCAGCAGGCAACCCTCGACGCGTTCGGTGCGGATGACGCCGCCCAGCCGGGGTTGACGCTCTACCAGCGTGGCAGCCACTCCGGAACGACTCATGTAGTAGGCCGCCGAGAGGCCCGAAATGCCGCCGCCGACGATGAGGGCACCGCTCATAGCGCGGCTTCGAGCTGTTCCCGGGCCAACTCGGCCAGGGCTTCGATGAAGAGCGAGGAATCGCCCAGAGTCTCGGTGCGCGCCAGACTGATGCCTCGCTCGAGAGCGTAACGGCGGAAGCGGACATCGACGTCGTGCAGAATCTCGACATTGTCGGCGACGAAGCTCAGCGGCACGAGCACGGCTTCGCGGACCCCACGGTCAGCCAAGGCGTCCAGGCGCTCCTCGACCGTGGGACCCAGCCAGTTGCCCTCGGCGCGGCCCTGGCTCTGGTAGGCGAAGTCCCATCGCTCCAGGCCGCAGCGTGCGGCCACAGCGGCCGCCGTGGCCCGGGCCTCGGGATCGTAATCGGGTGCGTTGGCCACCACCCGCCCGGGCAGGCTGTGCGCGGTGAACAGCACTTCGCGGCCTGGGAGCAGGGGCAGCAGTCTCTCCGCGACCGCTTCCACGAACAGGCGATGCCGGTGCACGCTGGGGGCCCACAGAATCTGGGGAACGTTCCGTCTGTCCCCGAGGCCCCCGAGGCCGTAGAAGGCTAAGCCGGCCCGCGAGAACTGCGGCGCGGCGCAGATGGCCGCCAGGCGCTGTATGCCCTCAGCCGTGGCCTGCGCCATGGCCTCGTGGAGAAAGGGATGCCAGCAGCGCATGCCCAGATAGACAGGGAGGCCCAGGTGGCGTGCCAGAGCTTCGGCCTGCCGGCGGGAGGCGGCCGTGAGCGGCGAGCCGCCGCCGATCAGCTCGTAGCGGGCGCTCACTTCGGCGATCAAGGAAGCCGGCGCCGGCGCCTCCAGCACCTGCTCCAGGTAGGCCGGGATGTCTTCGATTCGCTCGGGAGCGCCGTGGGCCGCCAGCAGTACGCCCTGCTTCACAGGCGAAACTCGCGGACGTACCCCACCGCCGCCTTGACGTGCTCGACCGGCGTCTCGGGCAGCACCCCGTGTCCCAGGTTGAAGATGTGCCCGGGGCGGACGCCGGTGCGCTTCAGCAGCTCGAACACGCGCCCCTTCAGCTCGGACAGGGGGGCCAGCAGCGCGGCCGGATCCAGGTTGCCCTGGATGGCGGAGCGGTAGCTGATGTCCATCCAGGCCTGGTCCACGTTGACCCGCCAGTCGATGCCCAGCACATCGCCGCCCGCCGCGTGCAGCTCGCGGAAGAAACCGCCGGTGCCGGTGCCGAAGTGAATGACCGGCACGCCGCTGGAGCGCACGCGCTCGATGAGGGCGCGCGAGTAAGGAGCCACGAAGCGCACGTAGTCGTCAGGGCCCAGCGCCCCCACCCAGCTATCGAACACCTGGATGGCGCGGGCGCCGGCGGCCACCTGCAGCAGGCCAAACGGGCCCAGCACGTCCACCAGCTTGCCCATCAAGCGCCGCCACAGGGTCTCGTTGGTGTACATCATCATTTTGGTGCGCAGGAAGGTCCGCGAGGGACCCCCCTCCAGGATGTAGCTGGCCATGGTGAAGGGAGCGCCCACGAACCCGATCACCGGCGCCCTCCCGCCCAGGGCTTTGACCACCTGCTGGATGGCTTCGCCCACGTAACCCAGGTCATCGGTGTTGGAAATGGACAGCGCGTCGATGTCCTCGGTAGTGCGCACCGGATTCGAGATGACCGGCCCCACCCCGGAGACGAACTTGAGCTTGAGACCCATGGGCTCGACCGGCAGCAGCAGGTCGGCGAAGATGATGGCCGCGTCCACGTCCAGGATCTCGACCGGCTGCAAGGTGACGGTGGCGGCCAGGTCGGGGCGTTTGCAGATCTCGAGGATGCCGTGCCGGGCACGGACCTCGCGGTATTCACGCAGATAGCGGCCGGCCTGGCGCATGAACCACACCGGGCGGAAGTCGGTGGGCCGGCGCCGGCAGGCATCCAGGAAACGGCTGGTCATTGGAGCCACGCGCATAGTGTCCCCGCTTTGTCCTCGCAAAAGTAAACCCGCATGTCTTTGGGGGTGTGACGGGCCGTCCACTGGCGGCCCAGAACGAAGAACGGTTTGGTCCAGGCTTCGCTGTCGATGGTTCGTGGCGCCACCACGGACACCGCCAGTACGCCCTGCGCGGGGTAGCCGGTGCGCGGATCCATGATGTGGCTATAAACGCGGCCTTCGGCCACGAAGAATTTCTCGTAGCTCCCCGAGGTAGACAGCGAGGCATCCTTGAGCCGAAGTTCCTCGGCGGTGCGGCTGGAGTTCCTGGGATCGCGGATCTTCACCGGCCAGCCGCCGGTTTCAGCGCCCGGCGAACCCAGGCCGTAGATGCTGGAGCCGCCCGCCGAGAGCAGGGCTTGGGAGATGCCGTTCTCCCGCAGCGTCTCGATCATGCGGTCCACCGCGTACCCCTTGCCGATGCCGCCCAGGTCCAGCGCCATCCCCGGGTGCTCAAAGCGCACGGTGCGCGCCTCGGCGTCCAGCCGCAAGCGCCGGTAACCGACGTTCGCCAGTGCCGGGGCCACTTCGGCCCGCCCCGGCACCCGGCCGTCACCCTTGAAGAAGCCCCACAGCCTGATCAGCGGCCCCACGGTGATGTCGAAAGCGCCCTCGCTGGCCCGGCTGTACTCGAGGCAGGCCTCCAGCAACCGGAACATCTCCGGCGTCACCTTGACCGGGCGCTGCGCGGCCAAGCGGTTGATCTCGCTCACATCGCTCTGCGCCCGGTAGTGCGACAGCAGCCGGTCCAGGCGGCGGGCCTCCTCGAAGGCGGCTTCGGCGGCTGCTTCCAGCCGGTCGCGGTTGTCGCCGTACAGCACCAGCGAGTAGGTGGTGCCCATGGCATCCACGCTGGCCTCCAGGCGCAGCAACTCGGCCGCGGCCGGCTGGCCCGCCAGCAGGAGCGTCACAACTGGGATCAGACCCAACACCGTCAGACGGCCTTCCCGGCCTTTATCCGTTCCTTCTCGATGCGTTCCAGCAACTGATCCACCCGGTTGGCGCCCCGCCCGGAGCGATCACTGGCGAAGTGCAGCTCCGGCACGCGCCACAGCCGAATGCGGGAAGCCAGCTCCCGCCGGATGAAGTGGCGGGCGTGCTCCAGCGCCTCGAGCGCCTCGGCCTCGCGCGGGGCGTCCTCGCACCGCACTCGGACCTCGGCGGAACGCAGGTCGGTGGTCACTTCCACCGCGGTCACCGTGACCGTGGCCAGCCGCGGGTCCTCCAGTTCGAAGGAAACGATCTCGGCCAGCTCCTCGCGGAGCGCCTCGCACACGCGCTGGGACCGCCTGGCGTCCACTGTCCTACTCCAGCCACTCCACCTCCGCGCCTGCCAGGGTGGCGCCCAGCAGTGCGGCTGACTCCTTCTCCACCGCCTCCAGAACCTGCGCCGCGCGCACCCGGTCCGCCGACACCGTCACCGCCGCCAGCACCGCGCGCTGCCACAGCTCCTGGCAGTCGATCTCCGCCACCGCCACGTTGTGCCGGTGACGCAGCCGCTCTTTCAAGCCCTGCACCACGTGACGCTTCTCCTTGAGCGAGTGGGCGCCCTCCAGCCGGAGTTCCAGTGTCAGCACGCCGATGCAAGGCATAGGCTCTCGGGAAGTCAGAAGTCCGGAATCCGGGGTCAGAATCCGGTCCGTCCTTCCTTCTGACTCCTGACTCCTGACGCCTGACTCCTACACCAGCACTTCCGCCTCGACGCGTTTTGTAGTGAACGCCTCGATGACGTCGCCTGGCTTGACGTCGTTGAAATTCTCGATGCCCAGGCCGCACTCCAGCCCGCTGCGCACCTCGCTGGCGTCGTCCTTGAATCGCCTCAGCGAGCCGATCCGCCCCGTGTAGACCACCACGTTGTCGCGCAGCACGCGCACCTGGGCGTCGCGCGCGATGTGGCCCTCCGACACCAGGCAGCCCGCCACCGTGCCCACCTTGCTGACGCGGAAGGTCTCCCGGACCTCCGCCCGCCCCAGGTAC
>VFZS01000054.1 GCA_016871095.1 Acidobacteriota bacterium | reverse complement strand
GGCGGTCGAGACGGACAAGCTGGCGCAGGCGGCAGTGACGACGGCCAAGCTGGCCGGGCTGGCGGTTGACAGCACCAAACTGGCGGACTTAGCGGTGACGGCGGCGAAGCTGGCCACCGGGGCGGTCGAGACGGACAAGCTGGCGCAGGCGGCAGTGACGACGGCCAAGCTGGCCGGGCTGGCGGTTGACAGCACCAAACTGGCGGACTTAGCGGTGAACGCAGCGAAGCTGGCGGACTCTGCCGTAACTGCCGCGAAGATCGCCAACGCGGCGGTGGGCTCGGCGGCTATAGCGAACTTAGCAGTGGGGACGGCGCACATTCAGGATGCAGCCATCGTGGAGGCCAAGATCGGCTCCGCGGCGGTCACCTCGGCGAAGATCGCCAACGCGGCGGTAGGCTCGGCGGCTATAGCGAACTTAGCAGTAGGGACGGCGCACATTCAGGATGCAGCCATCGTGGAGGCCAAGATCGGCTCCGCGGCGGTCACCTCGGCGAAGATCGCCAACGCGGCGGTAGGCTCGGCGGCTATAGGGAACCTAGCAGTGGGGACGGCGCACATCGCCTCTGGAGCCGTCACAGAGGCGCAGATCGGGACGGCGGCGGTGACCTCGGCAAAGATCGCCAACGCGGCGGTGGGCTCGGCGGCTATAGCGAACTTAGCAGTGGGGACGGCGCACATCGCCTCTGGAGCCATTACAGAGGCGCAGATCGGGACGGCGGCGGTGACCTCGGCAAAGATCGCCAACGCGGCGGTGGGCTCGGCGGCTATAGCGAACTTAGCAGTGGGGACGGCGCACATCGCCTCTGGAGCCATTACAGAGGCGCAGATCGGGACGGCGGCGGTGACCTCGGCAAAGATCGCCAACGCGGCGGTGGGCTCGGCGGCTATAGCCGCACTGGCGGTAGGCAACACCCACATCCAGGATGCGGCAATCACAAATGCGAAGATCGCCTCTTGCTCGATTGCCAAGTTGACGGCGGGGACGGCGACATTCACCGGGGACGCGACCTTCCAAAACACCGGCAATCTTTACCTTTACCACGGCGGTCATGTCTTCCTCAATCCCGGAACCCTGTACGCCACGACCGGGCACTTCAAGAGCGCCGGCTACGGCTGGGAGATCGTGCCCGGCATGTGGCCGGAGATCAGAAACGTCTGGGCCTATGGGAAGGTCAAGGCCGGCTACATCGTCGCCGAGCAGCAACTTTGGCAACCCTATTACGCAGATACGGGGGTGGCTTGGAACCCAGTGGGCAAGGTGCCCTGCTACGATGTCAATGGCGTTTACAAGGGCTGGATTCCAGTCATGGCATAAGAAGAAGGAGCGGCTGTGGTATTTAGAATAGAAATCGCAGATGATTTGGTCGCCTGCATTGAGCAGTACCTGGACGGTCAACGGCGACCCGAGACTGATGCGCTCACCGGTGCCGTGGTGGTGAAGCGGCAATTCGACTCGGTGGCGGCGTTCATCAGCTTTCAGATCGGGAACCTGCTGGAGAGCATAGTCCAGCAGTACCCGACGCCAACGCAGCGGAAGATACTGGAAGAGATCGCAGAGCGTCGCCGCGCCATCGCGGACTCGGTGAAGCCGCAGGCGTCGGCCACCACGGGCGATACTGGCAAGCCCTAAAGCCCACGGGGGCGGCCGCCGAATACCCAAAGGAGGCGCAGCTTGAAGCGTCCGAGCGTAACGGTGGCCTCGCCGTTCCCGGACCATGCGTGGCCGCGTGTTTGGACCTGGATCCAAACCTTCCGTGCCAGGGTTTGTGACGACTTCGCGCCCAAGACACTGGAAGAGTTCGTCGAGCAGACGCTCGAGCGGGCCGCGCGTGAGCGGACCTGGGGGGTCTACAGGGATGACGAGCTGGGAGGATTGATCACCTTCGAGCAGGTCAACCCGGTGACCGGGATCTCCCACCTGCTGTTCAAGCGCAGCTTCTGGGGCGAGGCGACGACAATTCCGGCGATCGCCACGGTGTACCGCGAGATTTTCGAGAGCGGCATCCGGAAGATCTGTAGCGCAGCATTCCGGGACAACTACGCGATCCTGGAACTGGCGCGCAAGATCGGCGCCCGCGAAGAAGGCCTGCTTCGGCAGCAGACCCAGCGCAATGGCCGCATGGTGGACATGACCGCGCTCGGGCTGCTGAAGGAGGACTTTTATGCCCTGGTGGGCAGTGGCGATTCCGGCGGCGGCGTCGGTGGTCAGCGGAGCGCTGGCGGGGCGAAGCAAGAAGCAGACCACCACGTCCAAGGTGCAGTACAGCCCGGAGCAGGAGGCGATGCAGCGCACCCTGCTGCCGCGGATCCAGTCCCGCCTCGAAAGCCCCAGCCTTGATCTGGCGCCGCTCCGCACGGCGACCACCAGCAACATCAACCGGACCTACGATTCCCTGACCGGGCGTATGGAACGCGCGTTGACGCAGCGCGGCTTCGGCCGCGGCGGCAAGATGGCGCTCAACACCCGGGCGATCGAACTAGCCAGGGCCGGAGAACTGTCCGACCTGGAAGCGAAACTTGCGATGTACGAGCAGGATTACAGGGACCGGGGCATCCAGGAGGCGATGCAGTTCGCCTACGGCGCGCCGGCGGGCAGAACCGCGACGTCCACGACGCCGGGTACGGCGCTGGCCTCCGGCGTGGGCGGCGGGATCGAGACGATGATGTACCTGCTGGCGCTCAGCAAGATGCTCCAGGGCGGCGGGGGTGGCGGCGGGATACCGATCAGCGAAGTGCTCGGCTCAGGCTGGAGGGGGTGAGTCATGGACGGGTATCCGATCAATCCGGTGGTGAGCGGGCTGAGCCGGGCGGTGCAGGCGGCCCAGGCGATCCAGGGCATGGCCCTCCAGCGGGAGGCCATCGAGCGGGCGATTGCCCGCGAGCAGCGCGAGCAGGCCCTTCAGGAGTTCGACATCGAACAGCGCATGCTGACGGGCGGGGCGAAGCCGGTCGAGGCGGGCGGGACTTACGAGCAGACGATCCGGACGCCGGAAGGCGGGTTCATGCAGACCCGGCCGCCGGTGGACCGCCGACGGACAATTAGGACGCCTGGGGGCCGGGAGTATTACATGCCGACGGCGCAGGAGCGGCGCAGTGAGGAGCTGGCCAGCAAGCTGGAAGAGATCCGAAGCCTGGGCGACATCGAGACGCAACTGGCGGTCGGGCGGGCGCGAGCGCTGCTGCCGGTGCAGCGGGAGGCGGCGCAGGTCGATGTGCCCGGGTTCGGCACGGTTCATCAGGCCGCGATCCCGGTGTTGACTGGGCGGGAGGCGACGGCGGCGGCGGCCGCGCGGCAGCAGGGGCAGCAGACGTTCCAGGCGGGGCAGGCCCAGAAGACGCGCGAGATGCAAGAGAGGATCGCTCGGATCCGACTGGAACGACCGCAAGCTACGGCGGCCGCGTTAAACGCCATCGAGAACCGGAAGCGAGCCCGGCTCTACAGTGTCGAGAGATGGTTCCGTGCGGCCCTGGACAAGGTGCCGGCCGAGATCTCCGACGAAGCGCGAGCACAAGCCGGGTTGCCCACCCGCACCGGACTACTCGAGCAACTGCGGGAGGCCAAGCAGGCGGCGCAGGACGCCTATGAGTCCGAATTGGAGCAGTACGGTCTCCCGACCCAGCATTACGAATATCCGGCTGAGGGAATGTCCGCCTCACTCACGCGTGCCGTCGAGCCGGTGCCGGCGAAGCCGAAACCTGGTAGGGCGGCCGATCTGATCGCGGAAGTCGATGCCCAGAAGCGCCGGGCGCAGAAGAGGTGAGATGCCCGCGCCGCCCCAGACGTCCGTAACCCTCGAGGATCTCCTTGCTGAGCCGAAGTTCTATGCGCTCGACCTGGAGGAGCGCAGGAATGCGCTCGGCCAAGTGGACCCGGAGCGGTTCGGCAAGATGGAGGCCATCGAGCAGGACCGGTTTCTGGCCTGGGCGGATCTGAAGCGGCAGCGGGAGATGGCGCCGCCGGTGCCGGGGATGGAGCGGCTGGGGAAACTGCCGGAGGCCGGAAGACCCCCGGTGGTGCCTGGGCTGGACGTGCCCAGAGCGATTCCGGCGGCGCTGGAGCGGCCCGGGACGGCGCTGGCGGAAGGCCTACGGCCAGCCATCGAGACAGTATCGCGGCTCGACCTCGGGCCCAGTCCAGCGGAGCGGATAGTACGCTTCGCGGCAACGTACCGCCCGGCGGATCGGGTGGCCGACTTTGTCGGCGATTTCGTCGAGCGGAACATCACGAGCAAGCACGCCCGGCCCATGGGCGAGCCGATGGCGCGGTTCGAGCTGCTGTTCCCGCCTCCGACTCGAGGCGAAGGGATGCTCCCGGCCGGCGTCAGAGGCATGGCCGAAGCCCTCTCCGGCTTCACATCCGCAGAAGCAGTCATGAGTGCGGGTGCGCTGGGAGGGATCGGTACGCTTGGCAAGGTGGGGCAAGAGATTTTTCGAGGCGCGCTGAGCCTGATCGCCGGCACCGCTACTCTTGGCTTCGGCAAGAACGTTGTCAGCGGCGCCCAGAAGTTCGTGGGCGGTGATCCGGAAGGGGCGGCCCGGGACTGGGGCTTCGGGACGGTGGATGGGCTTCTAGCGGCCTTGGCTGGCCGAGCAGCAGTCCGCGGGCTACCCGAGCTCCAGAAGGCTTTCCAGGGGGCCAGAGAAGGCCGCCAGCGCGCCAGCGAGGGCCTGGGCGGGCCTGGGGCACCCCCTGGCGGGGCGGCGGGACCGGAAGGGGGGCCGCCGGCAGGGCCTGGGCCGGCAGTGAGACGCCAATTCATCGAGCAGGTGGATCCGCGGACGGGGCGGGTCAGCCTGGTGGAGGTGGAGGCCAGGGGGCCGGAGCCCACCAAAGAGCAGACGAGCTTCCTGGACCGGATCATCGACGAGACGCTGCGGCGTGAGGCGGCAGGGGAGCCGCCGGCCAGGCCAGGGGCCCCAGCGGCGCCGGTCGAGCCCGGGCGGGTCCCGGAGAGCGAATCGCTGGTGGCGGATTTACTCAGAGAAGGCGCGCGGCGACGGGAGGAGGCGGCGACGCGGGCGGTGGCGGAGCACAACCGGCTGGACTACGACAAGCTGACCGCGAAGGCCAAGGAACAGCTCGCCGCGCTGGTGCGCGGGGAAATCGGGGCGCGCGAGGTGGCGCGTGAGGCGATCCGGGAGCCCGAAAGGCCAGCGCGCCAGGAGATCCCGGCGGATTCACCGCTGGGCAGGGCGCTGGCAGAGACCGAGCGGCGGCAGGCGGGCGCACGTGAAGGGCCAATCGAGCCGCAGCCCGTCGTGGGTGCCCCCGAGGTCGGGCCCCTGAGGGCTCCGGTGGGCGCTCCGGCAACCCCAGGCGCAGGGGGGGAACCGGCCGACAGGCTGAAGCCTGCCCCACAGGCAACCCCAGGCGCAGGGGGGGAACCGGCCGACAGGCTGAAGCCTGCCCCACAGGCAACCCCAGGCGCAGGGGGGGAACCGGCCGACAGGCTGAAGCCTGTCCCCCAGGAAATTCCTACTCAGGTAGGAAGACCACCGGAAGCGGCGGCAGGCGAAGCTCCCGCAGGCGAACCCGGCCGTCCGGAGCTTCCACAGGTGGTCGAGGCGACCGAGGAGAACATCCATCAAGGGCGGCCATTCTACGACGCCGAGCAGGGGAAGTGGATGGTGGAGTTGGGGGCGCCGGTTGAAGAGGGCCTGGCTGAGCCGAAACCCGTCGAAGAGGTTGTCGAGACAGTGCCAGCGCCGGCGCAACGCGGCGCGCCGGCGGCGGCGCCGACAGAAGCGCCAAAGGAGCCCCCGAAGCTCACGAAGCAGCAGGGGCTGATGGTCGAGGCGGTGAAGCGGCAGACCGACGCCATCGAGAAGTACGCCAGCCTGGAAATTGCGCGGGGGACCGCACCGGAGAGGCGGAAGGCGCTGGAGAGCTATTACCGGTCGTTGCAGCACTATGCTGCGCAGCTTGGCGTGACGGTTCCGCCGCCGACGTGGAAGCCGGAGGCGATGCGGGAGGCGGCGCGGCAGGTGCGGGCAGAGATCGACGCGGCGCTGGAGGCCTCCGGGCTGAAGAAGCCGACGAAGGCGGCGAAGCCGACCTACCGACTGGTGGCGACAGGCCTGAGGCAGGCAGCGGACAAACTGGACGCGGCGATCCGCAGGCTGAAGCCTGCGCCACAGGTCAAAGGGCGCGGGCAGAAGCCAGCGGAGGACCTGGCGCGGGAGGCGGGGCGCCTGGAGCGGTTCCAGGGGACGCTGCGGGCGCTGGCGGAGGCGATGGAGCAGGATCGGGTGCCGCCGTCGCTGGCGAAGATCCGCAACAAGAGCCAAGTGCAGCAACTCCTGGAGCTCGAGCACTACCCAGGTCCCGGCGTACTCAAGGCGGCGGGGATCCAGGATGAGGCGGGGTTCAACGAAGCGCGCGACGACCTGCTGAAGCTGGCCCCGGCGCAGCCGCAACCGAAACCCGCCCCGGCGCCGGCACCGCAACCCGAACAGCGGAAGCCTGCGCCACCGCCTGCCCCAGCTAAGGAGAAGCCGCCACAGCAACCCGCACCGCCGCCGGTCACGGAAGGCAAAAGGCAAGTTGAGAACCCGTTCGCTGTCGTGGCCAAGTATGGCCTGGGAGCGTGGCAAGTGGTGAGCAGGCATCCCACGGCTGAAACCGCGGCTAGAGCATCGATCGCTTACGAAGGCGATCATCCCGGCTTGAGTGTGTCGATCGCCGGGCCGAAACAGGAGACCCGCGAGGCGCGCCTCAAGCAGCAGGGCAAGTTGCGTAAAGCTCTGCAAGAAGCCAGGGCGGAGGCCGCGCAGAGGGCGGCTCCTCTGGCACCAAAGGCTCCGGAGAAGCCGAAGCCTTCCCGGCAGACTACGACCCGGAAGGCAGCTTGGGAGATGACGGCCGGGGAATTCAGGGCCGAATATGAGGAAACCGAACGAAGGGTGGATGCAGCCGAGAAACACGGGCCGTTGCCCCCGGGTATGCGTGAGTGGACGCCCGAAACCTGGAAGGAGTGGTCGAGGCGGCGCGGGTACACCGAAGCGGAGATTTCGGACTTTGAACGTTACCTGGAACTGGCAGAGACCGCGGAGCACGCGCGCGACGATCTCGCCCTTGTGCACCAGCGACACGTTCAACGTGCACTCCGGAGGGGTAAGCCAGTTCCTCCGGAGGTGATGGCCGAGTACCCGGATCTGAAGGAGCCAGGCCGATTCCTTCGCCTTCGCCTGAAGCCACTGGAGCCGGCGAAGGCGAAGGAATCGGCGCGAGAGGTGAAGCATCGGCGGATTGTGCCGGGCAAGCCGGTCACCTTGGAGATCGGCGAGGAGACCACCATCCTGATCCCTGGCGAGGAGCGCCGATACACGGCGAACTACGCCGTGGTGGAGGCCGACGCCCTGGTGGCTTCGCATGACGCAGAAACGTTCCAGCCGGAGGCGGACTATCCCTACGTGAACGACCGAGACTACTCGAAGGCGACCAACCAGCAACGCATCCGGGAGCAGCGGACTAAGTTTGACCCGGCGTTCCTGGTGACTGACGACCCGAGCCCGGAGAATGGTCCGCCCATGATTGAGCACTTCGGACGGGTGCTCGGCGGCAACGCCCGCACCATAATCCTGAAGTGGATCTATGAGCATGAGCCAGGCGCCGCTCAACGCTATCGAGACCAGCTCGCGCGCAAGCTACGGAACTTCGGCCTGGCGCCGATCCGATTGAACGAATTCAAGCAGCCCGTCCTGGTGCGGCTGATCTTGACGCGCGAAGACTTCGACCCGCAGGAAGCGATCACGGATTTGAACAAGGTCGGCACGGCGGCGCTGACGCCGGCGGAACGGGCGCTGGCGGACTCTCGCCGGGTCTCCGAGGCGACCCTGGATTTCATCGCGTTGCGGATCGACGAGGCCGGGGCTGAGGGCACTCTCGCTCAGGCGCTCGAAGGCGACGGCGGGCCAGCGATCGTGGCGCGGCTGGTCGCAGACGGCGTGATCACGCCGCAGGCGAAGGGTGAGTACATCGAGCAACGCACGGTAAAGGGGACCGAGCGCAAGTACGAGGTCCTGACCGAAGAGGGCAAGAAGCGGATCGCCCGGCTGCTGATTGGGCGACTCTTCCGTGACACCAATCAGTTCGAAGCCACGCCGCCGGAGCTGCGCGCCAAGCTGGAGCGGCTGGTGGCGCCCATTGTGCGCGTCGAGCAGCGCGATGGCTGGAACATTCTCGGGTGGGTGCGAGAAGCGATCGACCTGCTCCAGGAGATGCGGGCGCACGGCGTGCGCAGCGTCAACGACTATCTGAGCCAAGCCAGCCTCTGGCCGACGACGGAGGGCTACAGCGAGCCGGCGGCAGCCATCGCCAGGACGCTGCAACTTGGGCCGTTGAACGCGGTCAAGGTCTTCCGGACCTACGCCGCGGAAGAGGCGAAATCGCGCGAAGGCGCGCCGGCGTCGTTCTTCACGCCATTGGGACCGGAAGAAGCGTTCCGGGCGGCCTTCATCGAGCGGCGCGAGGAGATTGAGAAGGCCGAGCGGAAACCCAAGGCGAAAGCAGCCGGCGCCGGCGATGAGCCGCTGACTCTGATGCGGGAGCAACTTCCGCCGGCATTCGAGCGGACCGTGCGTCGCGGCGAGCGGTGGCACCTGCGTGGCAAGCCGCTCAAGCCCTGGCGCGAGGGTATGACGCCGGCAGAGATCCTCGAATCGGCTGAAGCACGGTTGATCGAAGGTGGCAAGGACGACCCGAGCGTGGTGCTGGTCAACCGGCAAGCGGCGATCGTCCTGGCAGAGGCTGGCGGTGTCAACGGGGCCTTCACAGGCTGGCTGCTGCGACCAGGTCGTGCCAGATTTCTGCTGAAGCGCCTGTTCCGGGAACTCGCAAAGGGCCAGCCGCAGGCGCAGCGCGAAGCGATTGCGGGGCTGTTCCAGGCGATCGGCGCAGCGCACCTGGCGGGCGGATACGTGGTGCTGGTGCGGCCTGGCCGAGAGGTCGTGCAGAGGGTCCGGCATGAACTGCACCACCGCCAGCAGTATGAGATCGCGCCCCGGATGGCCGACTTACTGGGGGACAAAGCAGTCGAGTTTCTCGGCGACCCGGTGGCGCGCCGGATGGCCGACAAGCTGAAAGACTGGGGCTACCCGCACAAGTCCGAGACCCTGGCCGCAGAAGTGGGCGCATACCTGGCGGCGGGCCCGAAGTCCTGGCAGGCGTTCGGGATCGACCGTCAGCAGGCGTTGACACTGATCACACGGTACTTAGAGTATATTGTGAGCGTGCATGGGCGCCAGGCGCTGGCGGTGTTCCGCCGGGCGGCGCCGGATTTCAGGAGGGTCCTGGAAGATGTCCGAAGATCCAGTGAGCAACTTAGAGAAGTTGCTGGAGGCACACCTGGAAGGCAGGCTCGAGGAGGCCTTCGACGAGATGTTTCCGGAGGAGAAGAACCCGCCCTCCAGCGAGACCTCTTCCCCAAGTACGATTCCGAGCAGCAGCGCGAAGCCGAAGCCGCCCAGCAGCGGAGAATCGAAGGCGAGCGCCTGACAGCCGAGTTTAACTCGGCGCTGACGCAGAGCAATCTACGTCAGAAGCTGAAGCCCAGGCGGACGATTCAGGGGAACCTGTTCGGAGCTCCAGATCCCGAGCCGGAGCAGGGCAGCCTGTTCGACAGCCAGGCGGATGAGTTGCCGCAGGGCGGGCTGTTTGGCGATGAGCCGCTGCTGATGCGGGCGGCGGGGGAGCGGGCGGTGCGGGTGCTGGGGGCGCCCGAAGCGGCGGGGGCGCTGCGCGAGGCGGCGGCGAACCTCCGGCAGTTCAAGGACGACGTGCAGCGGGTGTTCGTGCCGGCGGCGCGTGGAGAGCGGGCGAAGCAGGCGGCGCTGAGCCTGCGCGCGCACGGCGCCGAGATGGCACGCAGCTTCGATAAGACCGAGCGGGCGCTGGTCCAGGCGCGGAAGTTCTTCCGGGGGCAGTCGCACGAATTCATCGCCGAGTTCATCGACCGCATGGAGGAAGGGCAGGCACAAGAGACGCGGGAGTTAGACGAGATCGCGGGGCTGTTCCGGCGATTCCTGGATGAGCGCCGGCGGGAGGTCCAGGGGCTGGGTACCGGCAAGTTGACCGCGTTCCACGAGACTTACTTCCCGCACGTCTGGAAACAGCGCGGGCCGCAGGATGCGACTCAAGCGTTTAGGCAAGTGTTCGGGCGGCGGCCGCTCGAAGGCCCGAAGGCGTTTCTGAAGAAGCGCAAGCACCTGTTCTTCCGCGAGGGGCTCGAAGCGCAACTCGAACCGGTGAGCTGGAACCCGGTGGACCTGGTGCTGCTGAAGATCCGGGAGATGGACCGCTACCTGCTGGCGCACCGCTTCATCAAGGAGATGAAGGACCTCGGGCTGTGCCGATTCACCGCGGCGCTGGGCGGCCATGCGCCGGCGGGCTGGGCGGAGGTGCCCGACCCGATTGGATCGGTCTGGGGGCCGCCCGAACTGGGAGTGCGCGAGGCCTACGACGCCGGGGTGATGCGCGAGCTCGAGGCACTGGCGAAGAGCCTGGGAATCAGCCACGAGCGGCTTACCAGCATGCGCGGGCCAGCGTGGGGATACGCCTACCCGGGCAAGAGCGAGGTGAAGACGCGGTTCGCGGGCCCAGAGTCGGTGTATATACACGAGATCGGGCACGTGCTCGATCACCGCTACGGCCTGGCTGAGCAGCTCGTGAAGACGACGCCTTACCGCGAGGAGTTGCGGCTCCTGGCGGATTTGCGGATCGGAGAGAAAGCGTCACCGCACTTCCGCAAGTACATCCGGCGGAAGGCCGAGAAGATGGCCAACCTAGTCGCGGCCTACGTCCACGCGCCGGAAGCCTTCGAGCGCGTGGCGCCGGCGACGTTTGTCTGGTTCGAGGACTTCCTGGATGCGCATCCAGAATTGGCCCGGCTGAAGACCATCAAGTACGGCATGGAACTGGCGGAGGGACGGGGAACGTTCCCGCTGGGCGGTTTCGTCCTGAAGGGCAAGTGGTACATGCCCGAGCAGGCGGTCCAGGTGTTGAAGAACTTTCTGTCGCCCGGGTTGAGGCAGAAGGGCTGGTTCCGTCAGATCATGGGCGTGGCGAACTGGATGGTGCAGTTCACGCTCTCCTGGAGCACGTTTCACCTGGCCAACACGTCGCTCGATGCCATGATTTCGAAGTTGAGCTTGGCCATGATGTACGGCCTGGCGGGGATGCCGACGAAGGCTTTGCTGCGCATCCTGGAGCTGCCTGGCTCGCCCATCCAGAACGCGGTGCGCGGCAACAAACTGATGAAGGCCTGGTTCGCCGAAGGCGTGGCGGATCCGGAAGTGGGCAAGGTGATCGACGCGGCGCTGGCAGCCGGAGCCCGGGTGCGCATGGATCCGGTGTATCAAACCGGCTGGCGCGAGCGGTGGATGGAGACACTCGCGCAGATCCGCGAGAGCCCGAGCATTCCGAAGGCGCTGAAGCTGGCCTGGTCGGCGCCATTCGCCCTGACGGAACTATCGGCCTGGCCGATCATGGAGTGGGTCGTGCCGCGGATGAAGCTCGGGGCGTTCTACGACATGGTGCTGTTCGAACTCGAACGGCTGCCAGCGGACGCCAGCCGGGAGCAGGTGCGGAAGGTATTTGCCCGGGCCTGGGACTCGGTGGATAACCGCCTCGGGCAGTTGGTCTACGACAATCTGTTCTGGAATCGGTACGCCAAGGACCTGGGCATGGTGACGGTCCAGTCCCTCGGGTGGAACCTGGGGACGTTCCGCGAGATCGGCGGCGGGTACGGCGACGTGATCCGGCTGGGCGTAAGGGCGGGCAAGCGTGCGATCGGTGCCGTGCGCGGCGGGCCGGGCCCAGGGGGCACCCCGCCTCCGCCGACACCACCAGGTGGTGAGCCGCCACCACCGCCGACGCCGGAAAAGCCCATCGAGTTCACGCACCGGATGGGGTACACGATTGGCCTGGTGCTGTTCACGGGGTTTGTCGGTGGGTTGGTCACGTACCTGCGGACGGGGAAGGCACCGGAGGATCATCGGGACTGGTTCTTCCCGCGAACGGGGACGATCAACCCGGATGGCACGATCGAGCGGGTGAACCTGCCGACTTACCTGAAGGACCAGTTCCACTGGTACGATCATCCGATCCAGGCTGCGCGAAACAAACTGAATCCGGCGGTTCGAGTGACTGCGGAACTGCTGGCCAACGAGGACTTCTGGGGAACGCTGATCCGGGATCCACATGATCCGGCCTACAAGCAAGTCCTGGAGAGCCTGGTACACGCTCTCGAGGGTGCAACGCCGATCAGCGTCCAGGCGTGGCGCCAAGAGACGAAGCGCGGGGCCTCGACGGCTATGAAACTGCTGCCCTACGCCGGAGTGACTCGCGCGCCGCGGTACATCACTGACACGCCGGCGGAGCGGCTACTGAGTGAGTTTCGCGGAGAGCAGCGCGGCGGGCCACAGACGAAGGAGGCGGCGGAGCGCGCGGAGATGCGGCGGGAGATCGTCCGGGCGCTGCGCGAGCGGAAGGGCGCTGGGCCGCTCATCACGAGGGCGCTCCAGGAAGGCAAGATCGACCGGGACGATCTGACCCAGATGCTCAGGCAGGCAACGACACCACGCCTGGTCAGCGGGGTCAAGGGCCTGGGCCTGGACCAAGCGCTCGAAATCTGGGAAGTGGCCAAACCGGAGGAGCGGAAGCAGATCCGCGGAGTGCTGTTGGTCAAGTTCGTCAATGCCATGCAGAGCAAGGCGCCGCAAGAGATGCGGCTGGTGCGGGAGCGGCACGGCAAAGCGATCAGAGAGGTGATGGGACGATGAACGAGGGTGCGATTGCGGTGGCGGTGAGTCTCCTCGCGCTCGCTTGCCAGGCCTTGAACGTGTGGCTCAGTCTGCGGCTGCGCGTGGGCCTCCTCGAGCTGGAGAAGCGCGTGCTTGACCAAGTCGAGCGGGAATTCGTCCGCAAGGAGGTGTGCGACGAGCGGCATGACGGACACCCGGCGCGCCGGCGCATGTACCGCCTCGAGCGAGTAGATCCGGCTTAGCTTTCGGCAGGTTTAGGCTTGGCCCAGCGGGCGAGGGCGGCAGCGCGGGCGATCTCGGCGCGGCGCTGTGGCGAAAGTCGCGCAGCGCGGCCAGCGGCACTGGCTTTGCCCCCGAGACTGGCGAGCTGCGCACGTTCCTTGCGGGTGAGAGACGCCATTCGTGCGGGCCCGCCCTTGAGTCCTCCCAAGCGGCCGAGGGCGACCGCCGCGGGGTCCTTGCTGGCCCTTCGAGCCATCGGTAATAACGTACGACCTACCACCAGAGGTATAGGGGGATTTGCGCGCGAAACTTCTCCTGAGAAAAATCCAGCGGCCGGCGGACTACCTTTATGCTCAACCAGAGCGGTGAGGTTGAGCAGGTGAGGTCATGGAGCAAGTACGCCTGCCACGATCAGCGACGCGCCGGGGAGCATGCACCTACCTGAAGCTGCTGCGGCGCGCACGGCCGGATCCAGTCTGGGGGGGATTCGAGTACGAGGGGCAGTTCCTGCGACCAGGGGCGGTGGTGGACGAAGGGGAGTTATGGCCGGGGCCTGAGTGGCCGGAGATGCCGGTGCTCCTGGAGTGCGCTGGCGAGGATGGAAGCGGGTGGGGGCATCAACGCTCGCCGAGCACCTACATCCTGTGGGTGTGGGAGAGCGGGGAATGGCGCGAGGTGGCGAGGGCAGCATCGGTGGGGCGCGAATGGACCTGGGACCTGGAACAGGCGGCGCGGCGGGCTTTAGGGCAGGGCAAGCGGAGGCCTCCGGAGATTGACCCGGCGGCGGTGAGGGAACGGGTCGCGCGCGTGCTGGAAGCGGAGCTAGAGGGGCTGGACCAAGCCGGCCAGGCGGAAGTGCTCAGCGCGGTGCACGACGAGCTGGCGGCGCGGATTGTAGGGGAGCGGGCGTGGAGGGCGGCGGCGTGAGGTCAGGCGGGGGGAGTGGGATGGAGCGTACTGTCGATCAGGTGTTTCGCGGCGGCGATGGCCACGGGTTGCGCGCGGCCGAGGAACTCGATGAATCTCAGAACGAGCTGCTCGGCCTCGGCGTCGAGGCTGACTTCCTCGATGGCGATCGGCGGGGTCTTGCTGCGAAGCACCACCCATGCGCGGGCGGCATCCTCTACGACGTCTTGGACGGTGGAGCCTTGCTGTTCTGCCATCACCTTGATTCTATCGTAGAGGTCAACAGGGAGCCGAATGGCATGGCGGGTGTGAATGCGCACAGAAGA